>CAYXPV010000034.1:0-10849 GCA_964467285.1 uncultured Oscillospiraceae bacterium | reverse complement strand
GAACTTACAAATGACAATAGCGGATATGCCAAGTGGGGATTTGCCAGAAAAGGACTGTATGAGGAATACTTTATAAAGCAGTTCCTCTCTCCGGTTTTTCCTTCCAAAAGTGTAGGGCTTTCTCCTATGCAAATAGAGCAAAAAACCAAGATTTGTAAGGATTTTGAGTATAAAAAACGTTCCTTCTATAATAAGCTCAATCATTGTATTACCGGAAACATCGTTACAATATGTGATTTTTTTCGGCATGACAATAAGTATTATATGGTTACGGAAAAGGTCGGAGCCGTAAAGCTCGATCCTGCTCATATAGCCCGTATGAATTTTGACCAGAAGATGCTTATAATAAAGGTTCTCCTGTACAATGTGACAGCTCTTCACAACGAGGGAATTGTTCACGGCGATTTAAAGCCCAACAATATATTGTTTCAGAGAACAGCTGCCAATATGTATACTGCAAAGCTTATTGATTTTGACAGTAGCTTTCTTGAGGAAGATCCACCCAAGGACGAAAGTGACCTTCAGGGAGATATGGTGTATTTTGCACCGGAGTCTTTTTTGTTTGTGGCAGAAGAAGAGGCAAAAATTACATGTAAAATAGATGTTTTTGCGTTGGGGATACTGCTTCATCAGTACCTTACCGGCGATTTACCCTATTTTGACCATTCAAAGTACAATTATGCCTTTGAGGCGGCTCTCGACGGGGCAAGCATTACTGCAAATCTTACAATCCCCGAAAAGCTCAGGAACTTGATTCTCAGTATGCTTAATAAGGATCCCGACGAAAGACCTTCCTGTGCCAAGGTGTTCAATGAAGTTATGGCTGAGTACGGTCCTAAGGTAAATCCTCAAACCCAATCACAATCACAGCCTCAACCTCAACCTCAACCACAACCACAGCCGCAGCCTCAACCCGATCCGTATCCCGTATCCAATCATACGTCGCCGACTACGGATCCCGGAGGATTTTTCAGGCAGGTTACCAAACTTTGATACAGAGGATAAGCCTGCAAAAGGAGATTGATATATATGATGTGGCGATGTTTTAAGTGTGAAACATTCAATAACGGGCAAAACTGCTTTATATGCGGAACAGATAAAAATACTCCGCCTCCCAGAATACCCATTGCACCACCGGATCAAAGGATGTACAGAGGTCCTGTAGGTGATGGCAGAAACAGAGGCACGTATGTGTCCCCGGAGAGTGGAGAGTCAAAGGCATGGATTCCGATTCTTGTAATACTCGGAATTGTTATATTTGTTTTGCTTATGGTTATTATTTCATCACTCTAATATCGGATAGCCATTGGATTGTATGTTACTCCAATGGCTATTTGGACGTTTAATAATCATTGGTTTACAGTATAATTAAAAAAATATGCAAGGAGTTAACGTAATGGATAATAATAAGATTCCGGCGGAAAAGAAAAAGAAAATTATTTCTGCAATTATTTTTGGATTGATAATTGCAATTGTGCTTGGTATAGGCATATACGAAGTAGTTATTAAATATATGGAAGAAAAAGCAGTAAAGGAGTCTCTTGACACATCTGTATATGCAGAAATGGCAGCTTCGGAAAATGCGTTTCAATACAGTGATTCTGTAATTGAAATAAATTCCAAGGTATTTGCCGCAGATTCATCAAAAATAACGGTAAGAGATGTGGGAGGAAATGACGAAACAACTCTTGTTACGGGAAATTTTGTTCCGGGCATTGTTACCGATTCCAAAACGGTGTATTATTACGACCTTGATACAAACACAATCAAGGCATATGATGTAAAAAGCAAAAAGTCAAAGGATATTGTAAAAGTTCTCGATAACATCAAACCTGACGAAAAGACAACTCTTACGGAGTACACCTTCCAGAGGTTTGACGGTGCATACAAAAACTACCTGTACTATCAGGTGAGTGAAGGCGATGACTATATGCCTAACTATATGGTGGATGTAACCACAGGGAAGGTTACCAAGCTTTCACTTTCTCAGTATGGTACCTACAAGTTTCAGATTGCAGACGGAAAGCTCTATTTTGATATGTTCCGTACAATGAATACTCCCACCGTGCTTTATACCTCTAACCCCGACGGTTCCGATATCAAAACTTTGGTTGAAGGAATAACCGCTTTTGAAGTAATCGGAGAAAAAATTTATTATCTTAAGATTGAAGATTATACAAAGCCTGTAAACAAGATAATGTATTATGATATAAAGACAGGAAAGCATACTGTTGTAAAAGAAAATATAGAATATACTTCCGGCGGATTTACAAGTTACGGTATGGTTTATGACAAAATGATAGGAAATTCGCTGAACACAGTTATTGAATATTATGACGGCGGAGGAGAAGCACTTAACGGAAACGGTGCAAAGATTTGCGGTGAAGTGGTTATTATACATGCAGGCGTTCCCGAGGATGTTAATTCCCAGGAAGCTCTGACACAGGCAAGAGTACCCGAATGGTTTGTTGTCGGAAAGCATAATTCAACAGATGTTATTAGGCTTCCCGAAAACACTACACCCGTAAACTTTAAGGACGGTTATATGTATTACTACACCTATTCCGAAGACGGAAAGGCAATTATAAACCGCACCAAGGTAGTCAATTAATTACTTCGGAGGTATATTATGGAATGGATACGTGTAAGCGTTTATACATCTACCTTTGGTATAGACGCAGTATGTGACCTCCTTATGAGTGAGGGCATATCCGGTTTTGAAATAGAAGACGAAAACGAGTTTAATGAATTTCTGGAAAACAATACAAAATATTGGGATTATGTGGATGAGGACCTTGTGGAATCTATGAAGGGCGAAACCAAGGTTAAGTTCTACATTGAAGATAATAACGAAGCCCCGTCAGTTCTTAGCAGAGTAAACGAAGCACTTAAGGAATTAAAGGCAAGAGATACCGATGATGAGCTCGGAAGGCTTGTCCTTGATACGGACGGTATCCGCGAAGAGGACTGGGCAAACAACTGGAAGGAATTTTTCAAACCCGTTGAAGTAGGTGAAAAGATACTTATCCAACCCGAGTGGAGTCCCATTGAAGGAGAAACGGACAGAATAGTATTTACTGTTAATCCCGGTATGACCTTCGGCACAGGTACTCACACAAGTACCAAGCTTTGTATCTGTGAGTTGGAAAAGTACGTGGATAAAAGTACAAATATTTTGGATGCAGGTTGCGGAAGCGGCATTCTCTCCGTAATTGCTCTTATGCTTGGTGCAAAAAGTGCCAAGGCGGTGGATATAGATGAAAACTGTATTCATGTTGCATATGAAAATGCAGATAGAAACGGCGTGGATAAAGAGAAGTACGAGGTTTTTGCCGGAGATGTAACAAGCGACGAAAAACTGTTTGCCAAGCTTTCCGAAACCAAGTACGAGGTTATAGTAGCAAACATTGTGGCAGACGTTATAATTGCTCTTTTGCCTACGGTTGAAAAACTTATTGCTCAAAACGGTATTTTTATTTGCTCGGGTATTATAAAGGAACGCCTGGAAGATGTATTGTCTGCCATGAAGTCCCGTAATATAAATGTTATCAGCATTTGCGAGCTTGACGGATGGGCATCGGTTACCTGTAAATTCTAAAAATAAGAAAAATTACTTGCATATTAATGGCATAATATGGTATAATCAAAAAAGAATGTGTCGGATTGTGCCGACATATGATATTTAACCCGTGGGAAAGGATATGGCAATGCATAGATTTTTTGCGGATAAATCTCAGATAACCTCGGACAGAATCGAGATTGTCGGAGATGATGTTAAACATATTTCCAAGGTTTTAAGACTGAAGGAAGGGGAGAATATCAGCGTCTGCGACAAGGAAAAGACCGATTACCTTTGTTCTATACAATCTATAGAAAAAGATAAGGTCACCTTAAGCATTTTGGAGAAATCCCCCAACGCCAACGAAAGTAACCTTTCCGTAACGCTCTACCAGGGGCTTCCTAAGGGCGATAAGCTGGATTTGATAATCCAGAAGTCCGTGGAGCTTGGCGCAGTAAAGATTGTGCCGGTGGTTATGAAGCGTACGGTGGTAAAACTCGGTAACATTTCGCCAAAGCTTCAAAGATGGCAACGGATTGCCGATGAAGCTTCCAAGCAGTGTATGAGGGGCATTCTTCCCTTGGTTGAAGAGCCCATTACCTTTGACGAGATGCTTCAGCGTATAAGTGAGGATGAACTTTCAATTCTTCCTTACGAAAATGAAACCTGCAATAAGCTTAAAAAGCTTCTTAAGGATAATATTTCTTGTGACAGGGTAAATATAATAATAGGTCCCGAGGGCGGTTTTGATGATGAAGAGATAGCCCTCGCAGTAAAAAAGGGTATACCTACAGTAACTTTGGGACCGAGGATTATGCGGTGCGAAACAGCACCTCTTGCTACAATCTCTGCAGTCATGTATGAACTGGGCGATTGGTAAAACAAGTAACAATATCAAAGGAGAACAGAAAATGAAAAATAAAAACGTTACAAATAAACAGGAAAAGAATGTATATTGTGAACATCATTCCAATCTGGCGCTTCTTACAACTGCTGCAGCCATGATTGCCTTTATGGTACTTTTGGTTATATATATGGGATTTAAGAATTATCAGAGGCTTGAGATGTCTATAGCTGTTGCGAGCTTTGCAAGCATTGCATGTTGGATTCTTGCAGCCGTGATTGGTGCCGTTTCGGTTATTAAAAAGAAAAAGTATCTTGTGGAGTACTTCATATATACATTGTTCATGGGATTTGCTCTGTTTTTCCTTTTCGAACCCGGAAAACTCGGTATCATATTTGACTGGCTTTACCCCACAGGTATCTTCAGCGCGTGGTCGGTAAATGCATTCTGGGGTATTTGCATTGTATCCGGTGTGTATTTCCTGGTAAGCATCGTATGGCATTCCATTCTCGGAACACCCAAAAAAGGTAAGTAAAAATGAGAATACTTCTTCAACGTGTTAAATATGCTTCCGTTACCATAGACGATGAGTGCAAAAGCAAGATAGGCGGAGGACTTCTGGCTCTTGTAGGCTTTTGCGAAGAAGATAAAGAAGCGTATTTAAAGCCAATGGCAGAGAAAATGGCAAATTTAAGAATTTTTGAGGACGAAGACGAAAAGATGAACCTCTCTTGTATGGATGTTGACGGAGAGATTCTGGCGGTGAGTCAGTTTACGCTTTATGCCGATTGTTCTCACGGAAGGCGTCCTTCCTTTACGGGTGCCATGAAGCCCGATACCGCAAATGAATATTACGAAAAGTTTGTGGCTCTGCTTTCGCAAATAACCGGAAAAGAAATAAAAACCGGTGAATTTGGTGCGGATATGAAGGTTGAACTTTTAAATGACGGTCCGGTAACAATAATGCTGGATTCGGCAGATATGAGTTTTGCTAAGTAAAATCTGAATACAAAATTTTAATAAAGGTTAAACTAAATACACTGCTCAGGCAGTGTATTTTTGTTTTGAAAGGACGTTAATAATTATGAGGCAATTTATTGAAATTGTGGATATCCGAGGCAGAGAAATTCTGGATTCAAGAGGAAACCCTACCGTAGAGGCAGAGGTTATAACCGAAGACGGATACGTGGGTAGGGCGGCAGTTCCCACCGGCGCATCTACCGGAGCCTACGAGGCTGTGGAACTCAGGGACGGCGGAGGGCGGTATCTTGGTCTTGGAGTAACCAACGCCGTAAAAAACATAAATACTCTTATTGCCGAAAGAATTATCGGGATGAATATATTGGAACAGTATGAAATAGATAAAACTCTTATTGAGCTTGACGGAACCGACAATAAATCAAAGCTTGGTGCCAATGCCATTCTTGCGGTTTCTCTTGCTTGTGCAAAGGCGGCGGCAAACACCCTTGGTGTGGGCTTGTATCAATATGTGGGAGGCACCTTTGCCCATACCATGCCTGTGCCCATGATGAATATTTTAAACGGCGGAGCCCACGCAGGAAATAACGTGGATATACAGGAGTTTATGATAATGCCCGTTGGTGCAACAAGTTTTAAAGAAGCCTTGCAGAACTGCTCGGAGGTGTTCCACTCTCTTAAAGCAATACTAAAGGCTAAGGGGCTTTCCACAAGTGTGGGTGATGAAGGTGGATTTGCTCCTTCTCTGGAAAAAGACGAGGACGCGCTTGCCCTTGTGTGCGAAGCCATAGAAAGAGCCGGCTACAAGCCCGGGGAAGATTTTCTTCTTGCCATAGATGCGGCGGCAAGCGAATGGGTAACAGAAAGCGGAGATTATCTTTTGCCCAAAAGCGGTCTTACCATGACTTGTGGCGAGCTTATAAATTACTGGAAATCTCTTTGCAGTAAATATCCCATTGTGTCTATAGAGGATGCCTTGGGCGAAGATGATTTTGAAGGTTGGCAAATACTCACAAAAGAGCTTGGTGAACGTGTACAGCTGGTGGGTGATGACCTTTTTGTAACTAACGCCAAACGTCTTAAAACGGGCATTGACAGGAAGATGGCAAATGCAATTCTTGTAAAGGTCAATCAGATAGGAACCCTCACCGAAACCCTTGAAGCTATAGAAACAGCGAAGAGGGCAGGTTATACTGCAATCATATCTCACAGAAGCGGTGAAACCGAGGATACAACTATAGCGGATCTTGCCGTGGCGGTTAATGCCGGTCAGATAAAAACAGGTGCTCCTTCCCGAAGTGACCGTGTAGCAAAGTACAACAGACTTTTAAGAATTGCCGATGAGTTGGAAAATGTGGCAATTTACCCCCAAAAAGATGCATTTTATAACATAAATTGTTAAACCATCTTGCAAAAGAAACTTTTATATATTAAAATTAAAAACTAGAGGTGACTTGTTATGCTGATTGATTTTCATACACACGCGTTTCCCGAAAAAATTGCTTCACGGGCAATATCCGGTTTGTCAAAGGCTTCCGGAGGACTGAAGCCTCAAAGTGAGGGAACACTATCTTCTCTTCTTGAAGAAATGCACAAAGACGGAGTGGATATATTTGTTGTGCAGTCAATCGCAACAAATCCCACTCAACAGACAAATGTAAACGATTTTGCCATAGAAATGAATAAAGAAGCAAATATTTTTGCTTTTGGTTCTGTTCATCCCGATGCGCCCGATGCTCTTGAAGAGCTGGAGCGCATCAAGGATGCAGGTCTTAAAGGAGTAAAGTTTCATCCGGAGTATCAGTCTTTTTACGCAGATGACGAAAAGATGAAGCCTATATACAAAAAGATTTCTTCTCTTGGACTTATTACACTTTTTCACGCAGGGCACGATTTTGGTTTTTGCGCTCCTTACCACGGTATGCCTGACCATCTCCTGGGGGCACTTAAATGGTTTGACTCTCCGGTAGTTGCCGCACATTGGGGCGGTGTAGGTTGCGGATCGGAGGTTATAGAAAAGCTTTGCGGCAAGGATATCTGGTTTGACTTGTCCTTTGGCTACGGCACCATGCCGCGCTGTGTTGCACAGCAGATTGTGGAAAAGCACACTCCGGACAGACTTCTCTTTGCATCGGATATGCCCTGGCATAGACCAAGCTGGGAAATGAGGCTTATTGAATCTCTGGATTTAGCCGATTCGGATAAGGATAAAATTTATTATAAAAATGCAGTGAAATTGTTAAATATATAATTGAGAAAGGATGATTAAAATGACAACTTTCAATTTGTCAAGGGAAGGGTATGTGCTTAACTACCTTACTACACAAGCGGTTATTTCGGACTTTGTTGCTCCTCATACGGATAAGAATCAGCTTAAGTTTGAAGCGGATATGAGGCATCTTTACAATAAACCCTGTACCGAAGTTCCCGAGTGGGGAGCTTTGGGCGAAAAGTCCAATCTTGGTGCAGAATGGAAGTTTTATGCAAAGAACCGTAACCCGTACATAGATTTTTCAATTTTCTATTTTACCCTTACCGATGTTAAGATTCACGCCATTACTCAGCTTGTATCGGCAAAGGCACAGAAGGTTAAGGCGCGTATATGGTCATATGCAAGAGTTAACCTTTGGGTTAACGGGACCCACGCGGCAATTATAGACGAGCCTGTGTATAAGCCCATAAGCCACGCGGATTTTGAGCTTGATTTAAAGGAAGGCGTAAACGATATTTTCGTAAGTATAGAAAACTTCGGTGTAAGAGATACCCGTAATATGTTCTCTCTCCAACTTAAAGATGCCGAGGGCGTATGCGTAACTCTTCCTGCAGAGGAAGAAACCCTTTCTGCTCTTAAAAATGCAGAGGAATGGCTTTGCTCTGTTGTTTCCGACGGCAAAAAGCTTATTGCAAAAGGTGAGCCTGCCGTAGAGGTTACCGTAACTGCAGATGACGAGCCCGGAAAGTGGACAGCCGGCAATGAATTTGAGGTTGCAGGCAAGCGTATTGTCAAGGTAGAATTTGAGGTATGCGGTCAGAAGTTTATGAGAATGTTTGACCTTTTGCAGAACAAGGAAATGGATTTTGCAGAAGGCGAAACCACCGCAGAGGAAAGAATCAAAGCGGCTATAGCTCAAATCGGCGAACGCAAGGAAATGGATCACTATTCTTCCATATATGTGCTTGCACACTATGCTACAACTGGTGTTATAGACGGCAGGGATTATGAAAGAATAGATGTTGTTTTAGATAAGGTAAAAACAAGAATTGACTGCTCCGACTTTGGTCTTGCGGCACTTTTTGCAGCATACGAAAAACTTCCGCTTAAGGAAGAATATAGAGAAAAAATCAAAGCGGCGGCTCTTGACTTCCGTTACTGGATGGATCAGGAAGGCGCAGATGCTATGTGCTTCTGGAGCGAAAATCATGCACTTCTGTTCTACACCTGCCAGATGGTAGCAGGTAAGCTTTGGCCCGACGAATATTTCCACCGTGCAGGGCAGAATGGTAAGGCTCAGTACGAAGAAGGATACCGCAGAGTTTCCGAGTGGTTTGATGTAATAGAACACGACGGCTTTGAGGAGTTCCTCGCCGGCGGTTATCTTCTTGTAACCATTGCGGCACTTCTTGTGGTGCATCTCTTTGGTGATGATAATCTTAAAGAAAGAGCCAAAAAGACGGCAGACCGCATTGTATATGATGCTTGCATTCAGTGCTTTGACGGAATTCACCTTGCACCTATGGGCAGAATTTACCGTTCGTCACTTAAGCCCTATCTTTCCGGACTTCAGGCACTTTTATACCTTATAGACGGAAACTGCGCAAAGATGAATGACCACTGGCTGGGCTTTATGGCTGTGTCTGACTACAAAATTCCCGAAGATGCAAAAGAGCTTATATACAAGGATACAGAGGTTTCCTTCAACACAGGAAGAGCCTGGGTTACCACGAAGAAAACCAAAGGATATATGCTTACCTCTGTTGCATCTCCCAGAAAGGAACCCCTTGATGAGTTCTCCGACAAGGAAACAGAATACTACAAAACACTTCTTATGAATGAGTGGTTCCACGGAACCTCCAATTTTGTTCCCGGTGAATACGGCTATCAGCAGCACTTGTGGTATGCGGCAATATCCAATAAGTGCTACACCTTTGTAAACCACCCCGGTACCGAAAAGGATTTTGGCGGAATGCGCCCCGACTACTGGTTTGGCAACGGTGTGTTCCCCGCAATACTCCAGGAAGGAAGCACTCTTTATACATATTTTGACATTCCCGATGCACATCCTACCAAGTTTACTCACGCTTACTGGCCTTCCTTTGCAATGGACGACGAAGCAAACGACGGCAATTTCAAGTTTGCAAGAGTAGGCGAGAGCTATATGGCACTTTGGTGCTCAAACAGTCTTGAACTTAATAATGCCGACGGTGTGCAGGATTGTGATTTCAGAGCCTACGGCGACACCTGTGCCTGGGTGGCAAGAGTAGGCACCAAGGAAGAGTTTGGTTCTTTTGCAAACTTTATGGAGGAATTCAAAGCCCTCGATTTATCAAAGGAATCCATAAAATGTAAAATTTTGGGTTGATTTAAATTATGTAATGCTATATAATGATGATATATAATTATAATTGGAGGGAATACTAGTGATATTTTTCGATAAGGAAATTGAATTAAAAGATTTAGGTGGCGGTGTAAGTCGTAAAGTTAAGGCACACGGCGGTACAATGCTTATGGCAGAAGTAAGCTTTGAAAAGGGTGCTGTAGGTGCTGTACATACCCATCCCCACGAGCAGGTTTGCTACGTTGCGGAAGGTAGCTTTGAGTTTGAAGCAGACGGAAAGAAAACCATAATCTCAAAGGGCGACTCCTACTATGTTGAGCCCAATGCTCCCCACGGTGTTGTAGCTTTGGAAAAGGGTGTATTAATTGATATATTTACACCCCAGAGAGAGGACTTCCTCGAGTAATTGATTTCGAAACAACTTTAAACTTTGTGTCATTCTGAGCGTAGCCGAAGGCGAAGAATCTCCCTTGCAATGAAGATTCCTCACTGCGTTCGGAATGACAATTTTTCAGGAATCAATACCTTGACATATTCTGCCACAAAAGGTATAATATTATGGTGTGAAAACAAACTATATTTATTGTTAAATACAGGAGGTCATAAAAATGTTAATATCAGCTAAAGAAATGCTTCAGAAAGCAAAAGCAGGTAAATATGCAGTTGGTCAGTTTAACATCAACAACCTTGAGTGGGCTAAGTCCATTCTTCTTACAGCACAGGAATTAAACTCCCCCGTAATCCTCGGTGTTTCCGAAGGTGCAGGTAAGTATATGTGCGGTTACAAGACAATTGTTGGTATGGTTAGCGGTATGATTGAAGAACTCGGAATCACAGTTCCCGTTGCACTTCACTTAGACCACGGCAGCTATGAGCACGCTCTCAAGGTTATGGAAGCAGGCTTCTCTTCCG
>CAYXPV010000033.1:0-11478 GCA_964467285.1 uncultured Oscillospiraceae bacterium | reverse complement strand
GTCGAAGGGCGACGTTTGGACAGAGAAAAAGGAATACCTTTTTCGGAAAAGCCCACAGGCTTTTCTACCTTATTAAAAACACATAGTTAAAGAGCAAGATATATACATAAAAAAATATAGGTTACCGAAGTAACCTATATTCCATAATATTCCTTTTTCGGTCTGCGCTATTTTTACATCCCTCAGAACAAGCTTGTTTGGTTGCTTTCCTCATTATCTTCATCTTTCAGATAATATCCTGCCGCAGGAATATTCTTTGCTCTGTAGTAATCGGGATTGGAAAGTGTAACTTCCGAAAGAAGCATAGCCTTTGCAAGCACACTCTTTTTCTTAAGGTTCATTACAATTACGCCTTGAGTATCTCTTGCTGCCTTTTCGGGAACAAGGGAGGAGTTGAACACAACCACCTTGTCAAGGTTGGTGTAGAGCACTACATCGCTGTCCTCGGGCAAGTAGCGTACGGAAACAAGAGGGAACTTCTTGCAGTAAGCGTTAATAAGCTTTTTGCGGTTTGTCTTGGTTTCGTAGCTGTTAAAGGGTATCTTTGCACCTCTGCCGTTTTCAAAGATGTAGAGAAGGTGACCTTTGTAGTCGTTGGTGGGGATTGCATACACAATTCTTTCACCGGGCTCCATTTCTATGAGGTTAGGCAGGAAGTGTCCCCAGTCGCTTGCCTTACAGTCGGGTATATCGTAGAGCTTAATCTTGTATGCGTTCTGCTTGTCACTTATAAGCACAAGGTCGCATATGTTGGTGGAATCCCACTCGCATACCATATATGCATCGTCTTTCATCTTCTGTGCACCGCTGGAACGAAGGGACACATGGGATATCTTCTTTAAGTAGTTGTCGGAAGTAAGGAACACCCTCAGGTTGTAGTTGTCTATGTTTTCAGCTTCGCTGTATACCTCAACCTCTTCTTCCTTAAGAATTGTGGTTCTTCTGTCAACGCCGTACTTTTTGCTTATTTCCTTAAGCTCGGCTATGATAATCTTCTTAACTTCCTTGGGATCTTTTACAACCTTGTCAAGTCTGTCAAGCTCTGCCACAAGGTCATCAATGTCGTCAAGACGGTTTAAAATGTATTCCTTGTTTAAATGACGGAGCTTTATGTCTGCCACATATTCCGCCTGAATTTCGTCAATGTCAAAGCCTTTGATAAGGTTGGGAACTACATCCTCGTCCTTTTCGGTGTTGCGGATTATGGCAATAGCCTTGTCGATGTCAAGGAGTATCTTCTTAAGACCTTCCAGCAGGTGAAGCTTGTGAGTAAGCTTGTTTATTTCGTACTTGGTTTTGCGGACAATACAGTTCATTCTGAATGCTGTCCACTTTTCTAAAATTTCCCTTACACCCATAACTTTTGGCACGTTGCCGTCCAAGATGTTAAAGTTACAACTGAAGCTGTCCTCTAAGGTTGTCATTTTAAAAAGTTTCTGCATAAGTGCATCTGCATCGGTGCTCTTCTTTACGTCAAGGGTAATCTTAAGACCGTTAAGGTCGGTTTCGTCACGAAGGTCATTTATTTCGCGGATTTTGTTGGTTTTGATAAGGTCTACAATCTTGTCAATGATAGCTTCTGCAGTGGTAGTGTAGGGGATTTCATATATTTCAATGTAACCGTTCTTTTTGTCGAAACGCCACTTACTGCGAACCTTGAAGCTGCCCCTGCCGCTTTCATATATACCGGAGAGAACTTCTTTGTTGTATATAAGCTCACCGCCGGTGGTAAAGTCGGGAGCAATAAGAGTTTCCGTAAGGTCACACTTGGGGTTCTTAAGATAAGCAATTGTGGTGTCGCACACTTCCTTAAGGTTAAAGGAGCATACGCAGTTTGCCATACCTACGGCTATACCCTGATTGGGGTTTACAAGGATATTGGGGAAGGTTACGGGCAGAAGTACCGGCTCTTTTAATGTGCCGTCGTAGTTATCCATAAAGTCTACGGTGTTTTTGTCTATATCCTTGAAAAGCTCTTTGCTGATTTCGTCAAGCTTTACCTCGGTGTAACGGGATGCCGCATACGCCATATCCCTTGAATAATGCTTTGCAAAGTTTCCCTTGGAGTCCACAAAGGGGTGGAGCAGGGAGTCGTTACCACGGGTAAGACGTACCATTGTTTCGTAGATGGCACCGTCACCGTGGGGGTTTAATTTCATTGTCTGTCCCACAACGTTTGCAGACTTGGTTTTGTTGCCTGTAAGCAGGTTCATCTTGTACATAGTGTACAAAAGCTTTCTGTGGGAAGGCTTAAATCCGTCTATTTCCGGAAGGGCTCTGGAAATGATGACACTCATGGCATAGGGCATATAGTTTTCCCTTAAGGTGTCTGTAATTTTCTGATCTGAATTAAACATATCTCAAAGCACCTCCTTAGCTTAAGTCTAACATATCAAGATACAGATGACCGTTTTCGGCAATGTATTCTTTTCTGTCGGCGAGGTTATCGCCCAAAAGCAGGTCAAACATTGTGGAGGTAGGCTCCACATCCTCACTCATTACTCGTATAAGTCGTCTTGTTTCGGGGTTCATGGTGGTTTCCCACATCATCTCCGGCTCGTTTTCACCAAGACCTTTGGAACGCTGAATGGTGTATTTGGCGTTGCCGAGCTTTGCAATAATATCCGCCTTTTCCTTTTCGGTATATGCAAAGAGAGTTTTGTCCTTGCTGTTTATTTCAAAGAGGGGAGATTCTGCAATGTACACCTTGCCTTTTTCAATAAGAGTAGGCACAAGGCGGTAGAGCATTGCAAGTATAAGTGTACGAATCTGGAATCCGTCAACGTCCGCATCGGTACAGATTATAATCTTGTCCCAACGGAGGTTGTTTATGTCGAAGGTGTTTAAGTTCTTGTTGTGCTTGGAGCTTATTTCCACACCGCAACCAAGTACTCTCAGAAGGTCAACTATAATGTCACTTTTAAATATCTTTTCGTAGTCAGCTTTAAGACAGTTAAGAATCTTACCGCGAACGGGCATTATTGCCTGAAATTCGGAATCTCTTCCCAATTTACAAGAGCCTAAAGCCGAGTCACCCTCAACTATGTAGACTTCGCGGCGGCTTACGTCTTTGGTACGGCAGTCTACAAACTTTTCTACACGGTTTGATATATCAAGGCTTCCCGAAAGCTTCTTGGCAATATTTACTCTTGCTTTTTCCGCATGTTCACGGCTTCTTTTATTAATTAGAACCTGTGCGGCAATCTTTTCGGCTTCTGCCTTGTTTTCAATAAAGTAAACTTCAAGTTCGTGACGGAGCCATTCTACCATGGCATCCTGAATGAACTTGTTGTTTATGGCTTTCTTTGTCTGGTTTTCGTAGCTTGTAATTGTAGAGAATGAGTTGGATACAAGAAGAAGGCAATCCTTAACGTCACCAAAGTTAATTTTGCTTTCATTCTTAGTGTATTTGTTGTTGTTCTTGAGGTACTGGTCGATGCTGTACACAAAAGCGTTTGACACAGCCTTGTCGGGTGAACCGCCGTGTTCAAGGAAACTTGAGTTGTGGTAGTATTCAAGAAGAGTAGCTTTGTTGGAGAAACAGAATGCCACCGAAAGCTTAACCTTGTATTCGGGCTTGTCCTCACGGTCACGTCCCTTTCTTTCGCATTCAAGGTACTTGATGTCGGTTAAGGTTTCTTCGCCGCCTACTTCCTTTACATAGTCGGTTATACCTTCTTCGTATATAAATTCCTTTTCTTCAAACTGACCTTTGGCAATTTCGTTTCTGTATTTAAAGCAGAGTCCCTTGTTTACGATAGCCTGTTTTTTGAGTATTTCCTCATAGTATTCCGATGGAATGTCTATGTCGGTAAATACATCAAGGTCAGGACGCCACTTTGTGGTGGTTCCTGTGTGGCGGTGTCTGAATTCTGTCTTGGAAAGACCGCCTACGTTTTCACCCTTTTCAAAGTGAAGGGTGTATTTGTAGCCGTCACGAAGCACCGTTACGTCCATATATTCGGAAGCATACTGGGTAGCACAGGCACCAAGACCGTTTAAGCCTAAGCTGTATTCGTAGTTTTCGCCGTCGTTGTTTTTGTACTTACCGCCGGCATAAAGCTCACAGAATACCAGCTCCCAGTTGTATCTGTCCTCAATCGGGTTGTAGTCAACAGGTATACCTCTGCCGTAGTCGGATACTTCCACAGACTTGTCAAGATAACGGGTAACTTCAATTATGTTGCCGTGACCTTCTCTTGCTTCGTCTATGGAGTTGGAAAGTATCTCGAACACCGCATGCTCACAGCCTTCCAGACCGTCGGAACCGAATATAACCGCAGGTTTGAGCCTAACTCGGTCGGCACCTTTGAGCATAGATATACTTTCGTTATCATAAGCTTTGGTTTTTTTCTTTTCTGCCATAATTTCACCTCTACATATTGTGCGCTGTTTCAGTAGTTTCACCTACATTTTGTGCCTCGAAATCAGCGCCTACATAGTTAACCATACAATATTTTGTTCACAAAGTCAAGTGTATAAACAAAACTGTAATTTAATAGAAAAAATCCGTCATTTTCTCCAAAAAGTATTGACTTTAAATATCGTCGGGAATATAATTGGAGTATAATTATTTCAACAAAAAGGAGATAAACACAATGCCTCTTATTGACAAACCATTAGAAGAACTTAAAGTGTATCAGGGGATAAATCCCAAACCCGCTGATTTTGAAAAGTATTGGGAAGAATCCCTTGAGGAAATGCACGCTCTTGATAAAAACGTTACTCTTACACCCTCCTGGTTCAAATCTCCCGTTGCAGATTGCTACGATATGTACTTTACGGGTGTTCACGGTGCAAGAGTGTATGCCAAACTTTTAAAACCCAAGAAGATAAAAGGCAAATGTCCTGCTGTAGTATGCTTCCACGGATATTCCGGTGCCGGTGAGGGCTGGTCAAAATGTATTGAATATGCAGCATCCGGCTTTGTTGTTGCGGCACTTGATGCCAGAGGTCAGGCAGGTAAGTCCCAGGACGTGGGAGGTCATATAGGTAACACTATGGTAGGTCAGATTATCAAAGGTCTTGATAATGATGATCCCAAAACTCTTCTTTTCAGAGATACTTTCCTGGATTGTGCAGAGCTTGCAGGAATAATTATGGATATGCCCGAGGTTGACGAAACCAGGGTGGGTGCTTTCGGTGGAAGTCAGGGCGGTGCTCTCACCATTGCCTGTGCGGCACTTGAACCCCGTATCAATCGTGCGGCTCCCCGTTTTCCCTTCCTTTGTGACTACAAGAGAGTATGGAAAATGGACCTTGATGTGGATGCATACAAGGAGATTAGAACCTATTTCCGTCAGAAGGACCCCCGTCACGAAAGAGAAGATGAAATCTTCACTAAACTTGGCTACATAGATCTTCAGTTCTTATCTCCCAGAATCAAGGGTAAAATGAAGATGTTCACAGGTCTTATGGATACAATTTGTCCTCCTTCAAGTCAGTTTGCGGCATACAACAAAATGACTTGCGACAAGAATGTTGTTATATATCCCGATTTTGGTCACGAGTGGCTTCCTGATGCAGACGAGCTTACATATATGTATATGATGGAAATGCTGGAAGACTAATAAAAAACAGGAGGTGTAAATTTTTTATATCTCCTTATTTATAAATGGGTGTGTTTATGAATAAATATACTATTATGGACAAAAAACCTGCCTCCGACTGGGAAGAAAGCTTCCCTGTAGGCAACGGAAGAATGGGTGCAAGCCTTATGTGCGGTGTGGGGCAGGAGAGCATATATCTCAATGAGGAAACCTTGTGGGCATCCAATGACAAAGCCGGAAATCCCAATCCCGATATGTCCGAAAAGCTCCACGCCATAAGACAGCTCTTTTTAGACGGTAAACCTGCCGAAGGAGATAAGCTTGCCAAGGAAACCTTCGTAGATTGCTTTTCGCGAATACGTTCTTACGAAACTGCAGGTTGCCTTAATGTTTGTATCCACAGAAATGACAAGTGCAAAGGTTATCGCAAAGAGTTAAATCTTATGGAAGGTATAGCTCGTGTATCTTATTTCAAAGACGGTCAGAATATTTGCCGTGAGTGTTACGCTTCGTACCCCGACGATGTTATTGTGTATAGCGTAAAATCTGATTTTCCCTTGGAAGAAGTGTGCATATCCTACGAAAGAGAGCTTGTCACAAGCAGGGAATGTAACGGAAGCATTATGCATATCACAGGCAAAACAATGTTTGGGAATCATGGTTTTGGAGTAACCGTAAAGGCGGAAACCGACGGTGATATTACCACCAGGTACGGAGATATGTACATAACAGGTGCCACAAAGATTGTATTTTATATAAATGTTATCACAGAATTCAAGGCGGGTGATGCATACAAAGCCATAGCTCCGCTTCCGTCAATTACCGAAGAAGAAATTCGTATAAAACACGTAGCTGACTTCTCCGCTATTATGAACAAAGCAGACATAATTCTGGATTGCCTTGACGGAGTAGACGACGTTTCCATGGAGGAACGGCTTCTTGCTCATCGTCATTGCGGCGGAGAGGACAATGCAATAATTATTCTTTTATGGCAGTTTGGAAGATATATTCTTGCGTCTTCTTCAAGAACCGGCTGCCTGCCTGCAAATCTTCAGGGACTATGGGCAGACAAACTTAATAACAAATGGACCTGTGACTATCACACCAACATAAATCTTCAGTCAAATTACTGGTGTGCGGAGGTTGCCAATCTTTCTGATTGTCACAAGGCACTTATAAACTATATGAATAACTACCTTCTCGAATCAGGCAAAAAGACGGCAAAAGAAGGCTACAAAACGCGGGGCTGTGTTGTTCACCATGTAAGCGATATTTACGGTTTTACCACTCCTGCCGACGGACTCTGGGGCATATGGCCTCATGGCGCAAGCTGGCTTTCCTACCATGTGTGGGAGCATTATCTTTACACAGGGGACAAGGAGTTCCTAAAAAACGAGGGCTATGAGTTTATCCGTCAGGCTGCAATATTCTTTTTGGAAAATCTTGTGGAGGATCAAAACGGTTACCTTGTGTACGGACCTTCCACAAGTCCCGAAAACCGCTATTGGGTAGACGACGAAAACGGCAACAAATATGCCTGTTACCTCACATTGAGTTCCACGATGGATGTGGGTATAATAGACGGCTTGTTCAGAAACTATATAGATGCATCACAGGTACTCGGCATAGATGACGATGATGTACAAGGTGTAAAGGCAGCACTTATCAAAATGCCTCCCTTCAAGGTTTCAAAAACCGGAAGAATTCAGGAATGGGCAGAGGACTATGAAGAAACTGCCGCAGGGCATTTTCATCTTTCACATACCTTCCCGCTGTTCCCGGGACGTTCTGTAAACCGCAGTATGCCCCACCTTATGGAAGCAATAAGCAAAACTGTAGACAGCCGCATAGAAGGCGGAATAGATGTTTATGGTCACGGCGCAACTAACATAGGCTGGAGTCTTGGCTGGATGATGTGCCTTCTTGCACGTTTAAGACGGGGCAACAGTGCATATGATATGATAATGAATTTTATCAATCTTTGTGTCAATACAACTCTTCACGATATCAGTGCGCATTGCTGGCAGATAGATGGCAATATGGGCTTTGTAGCAGGTGTATGCGAAATGCTTATACAGAGCCACGAGGGTGTAGTTGCTCTTGTACCCTCTTTGCCTGTGGCGTGGCAGAACGGAAGCTTCCGTGGTCTTAAGGCAAGGGGAGGATATGAACTCGAGGCAGCATGGAGCGACTACAGCGTAGAGGAATTTACCGTTAAAAGTTCCTATAACAAAAAAATCACAGTGGAACTTCCCGAAGGACAGAAGTCATATATCTTTAAAGGAAGTGACGGTAAGATTTACACCGCAGAAAAGGGTATATTGGAGCTTGAAGTCAGCGGTGCAATTAACCTTAAAATTTGCAGTTTAAAAAATATTTAAAGAAATATCAGACCGGGGCAACTTCCCGGTCTTTTTTGTGCAAAAGTCTACGGAAAGTAGAAGAATGTTGTGAAGTAATGATATAAAACAGAGTATTCCTACCAATGGTGGGTTTAAATTTGTTCGTGTTTGTGATATTATTAACTTACGAGGTGATTAGATGGATGCAAAAACAATGGGAAATAACATTGCCCTTTTGCGAAAAGCCGCAGGTATGACGCAGTCAGACCTTGCACAGCGTCTTGACATTAGCAGTAAGGCTGTCAGCAAGTGGGAAAACGGTCAAGGCTACCCGGATATTACAACGCTTCCGGTGCTTGCGTCTGTATTCGGAGTTTCCATAGACTATCTTATGCTGGGCGAAAAGCGAGGCATAACGGTAGCAGGCAATATTTTGGTTGATATAGTAAAAAACATAGACCTTTATCCGAAGCCGGGTATGCTTGTTAAGCTTAACGAAATCTCCCGTGCAGTAGGTGGCTGTGCCCCCAATGTGGCTATTGACCTTGCAAAAATTGACCGCAGTATTCCCATTAGTGTAATAGGTAAGGCAGGTACCGACGAAAACGGCAGATTCCTCATTTCCGAAATGCAGAAAAACGGGATTGACGTGGAAGGGGTTTCCTTCAGCGAAACCACACCTACCAGCTTTACCGATGTAATGAGTATGCCCGGTGGCGAGAGAACTTTCTTCCACAAGACAGGTGCTAATGGGGAATTTTCCATAGGGGATATAGATGTTAAGTCATTAAAATGTGATATCTTCCATATAGGTTATATTCATCTTCTTGATGAATTTGACAAAGCAGACTCCGAGTACGGCACGGTTATGGCAAGACTTCTTAATATGGTTCAGGCACAGGGAATAAAAACTTCTATAGATGTTGTGAGCAGCTCCGGTGCAGACTATGCTGCCAAGGTAATCCCTGCACTTAAGTATTCCAACTATGCTATTATGAATGAAGTGGAAAGCTGCAGTGTGTTCGGACTTGAACCCTATGACGAAAATGAAAAAATCCTCAAAGACAACATCCGTACTGCAATGGTAAAAATGGCAGAATGCGGTGTAAAGGATAAGGTTATAATCCATTCCAAACCTGTATCCTTTATATACGATGTAAGAACAGAGAGTTTTACGGAAGTTAACTCCCTTAAAATTCCCAAAGAAGAAATTAAAGGAAGTGTGGGGGCAGGCGATGCTTTCTGTGCAGGTTGCCTGTATGGATTGTACAATAATATGAGCGACAGACAAATTCTGGAATTTTCCAGTGCTGCCGCGGCGTGCAACCTCTTTGGTGCCGACTCCGTAAGCGGTATGCGGTCGAGAAATGGAATATTTGAAGTTATGGAAAAGTATGAGAGATTAAAATAAAAACTAAAAAGAAAACGGTGTAAAAATTATGATATAATCCCCTTAGAGTAGACATTATAGCGAAAATGATTTTTACACCGTTGTTTTTTGACTTTACGGTCTATGCTTTTTGTAGCCGTGTGGGACAGGAAAAATGAATTCCTTTTACGTTCTGCGCTTTTTTTACATCCCACACTATATACCGAAGGATTCGGTTATACTTACCACTTCCACTGTGTTCTGTGGTCCCAATCCCTTAACCACACCGTCTGCAGAAAGAATCCTGGATATCTCCAAAAGGTGACAATCCCTTATTCTTTCACCGGGAAGTATAATTGGTATTTCATCGGGCATACGATAAATAATTCTTTTATTTATACGGTCTATTGCCATATCTGCAGTTACAAATTCGCTGGAGGAATTAAATGCACTTGTGGGAGTAAGTCTTAAGTCAAGGTCCTCGGGAATGCGGTTGTCTATTACGTCATTTACAACTGCATTTTTTGCACTTATGTTTTTGGAAAGACTTGCCAAAGCATGGAAAAGCTTTTTGATTTCGCCTCTTGAGTTATAAATGCTTATAAGGCATATCACATTACTTTCGCTGGCGGATTCTACCTCAATATTTGCTTTGTTGCGGAGAAAATCTGCAGCTTCGTACCCGTTCATCTTTGCGTGAGAGAAGTTAAGCACTATCCTGGAGGGGTCCATTTCGTATATGGAGTTGGTTCCGCTAAGCTCGTTTCCAAGCCATCTTATAGCCGTGTTTTCGCATATAACCTTTTTGCACTTTTCAATTTCATCAAGCATTCTGTCGAAAAGGTCGGCGTTTTCAAAGGCATAGTATACTGCATTTTCCAACGTACACAAAAGTGCCGGTGAAGCCGATGAAGACTCATACATACGGGCAACGTCGGTTATTCTCTGGAAATCTATTTCCGGGTCATTTATGTGCAGAAGAGCTCCGCCGCCAAAGGAGCCGAGAGTTTTGTGAACACTATGTACCGCAAGGTCTGCACCAAGTTTTACGGAAGATTTGGGGAGGTTTTCCGAAAATCCGAAGTGAGCTCCCAGGGCTTCGTCTACCAAAAGCTTAACTCCGTAACCGTGGCATATTCTTGCAATGGTTTTTATGTCGGATATTACTCCGTAGTATGTGGGGGAGGTTATAATTACTGCCTTTGCATCTCTGTTGGATATAATTGCTCTTTCTATGGCTTCGGGGTCAACACCTCCGCATATGGAATACTGATAGTTGAATGTACGTTTTACGTAAATGGGTTCCAGTCCCTGTATAATAAGTGCATTAACAACACTTCTGTGGCATTCTCTGTCTACTATTACCCTGTCGCCCGGTCTTAAGTAAGCGCCAAGCATCGCATATATACCGCCTGTTGCGCCGTTACGCAGATACATGGTGCGGCAGGTTTTGTATTTTTTGCTTATTTCGTCCTCGCTTACAGCGGTAAGCTCTCTTAAGTTGAGAGCATCTCCGTCCTTTGAAGAACCGTTTAAGTCAAGCATACTCAAGTTACGGGCTCTCATTGTCACCTTGCCTTTGTGACCGGGTGCATTAAAAGGTATTCGCTGTATTTTAGAAAATTTATATAAACCGTTAAATATCGGTGATCTCACTTGTTTTCTTTCCCTTCAGTTTCGTTATCGTATATAATCTTGAGACCTTCCAGGGTGAGTCCTGAGTCTATGGTGTCTATGGTCTTTGCTTCCTTGGCTATCATTCTTGCAAGGCCGCCTGTTGCAATTACGGTGATGTCACCGCCAAGCTCGGCTTTCATTTTGTTTACTATGTTATCCACGCTTCCGGCATAGCCGTAGTACATACCGGATTGCATGCTTTCCACAGTGTTTGTGCCTATTACGGTTTCGGGCTTTGCTATTTCTATTCTGGGGAGTTTTGCTGTTTTCTCCACCAGAGCGTTAAGACTTATCTTAACACCGGGAAGAATTACACCGCCCAAATATTCATTATCCTTGTTGATTGCACAAAAGGTGGTTGCAGTTCCGAAATCTACTATTATAAGGGGAGCTTTGTATTTCTTTATTGCGGCAACGGCATTTACCAGTCTGTCTGCACCCACTTCCTTGGGGTTGTCAACCTTTACGCTGAGGCCCATTTTGGAAGAGCTTTTTACAATTATAGGTTCAGTACCTATGTACTTGCGCACTGCGTGGGTAA
>CAYXPV010000032.1:0-11495 GCA_964467285.1 uncultured Oscillospiraceae bacterium | reverse complement strand
TTTTGGTGACCCCTACGGGAATCGAACCCATGATTGCGCCTTGAGAGGGCGCCGTCTTAACCGCTTGACCAAGGGGCCTTAATCAAACTACTTAATTATGATAACACAACTTAAATTCAATTGCAAGAGTTTTTTTGAAAACAACTCAAATTAATCCTTTTATTATGTACACAACAGGTACCAGAACTATTGCCGGCAAAAAGTTTGCTGCTTTAAGCTTTGCTACGCCCATAAGGTTAAGTCCCAATGCAAATATCATAAGGGAACCTGCGCAGTTCAGTTCGGCAATCATATCGGGGGTAAGGTAGGGGGCAACAAATTTTGCCAGCAGCACCAAGGCACCCTGATACACCAGAACCGTTCCTGCTGCCAAATATACTCCGTAGCCAAGTGATGCCGCAAGCATTGTTGACGATATGAGGTCCAGAAGGGCTTTTGTATAATACAGAGTATTGTCGCCTTTAAGTCCTGCGTTGAGTCCGCCAAGAATTGTCATAGAGCCTACGCAGAATACCAAAGATGCAGTTATAAAACCTTCGGCAGGGTTATGAGCCTGAGTTTTAAACTTCCCGGAGGCTTTATCGCTTATGCGACTGAGCTTGCCGTCTATGTCTATGGCAGTGCCTATCATTGTGCCGAGAACCATGGCAATGATAAGAACTATTGTATCTTTACCCTGAATCATACCGCTTACACCTATGCACAGGTTGCAAAGACCTATAGCCACCATGGCGGAGTCAGCTATCTTTTGGGGTATACCTTTTCGGAAAAGCACTCCCAAAGTAGAACCTATTAAAACTGTAATAACATTAACTATAACGCCGAGCATATTTTTACCTCCGTTTTCTTATGATTATAATAATACTCCTTTTTGACAAATAAATCAATATTTCCTTAAAAAAATAGTAAATGTGTAAATTGACATCCCTATATAAAATATGCTACAATATAGGAAATGAAGAAATTTGGGGTGTTTTTTGTGAAGAATTCTAAGATCTTCCGAAACAGAGTTATACTGTTATTTGATATCATAGGGGCACTTTTTATATATTTTGCATCTGTGTTGTTTGTACTGGGTCTTAATGAAGCTACCATAAATGTTGCCCACTATTCTGGTATGTTTCTTTCGGTAACCATATCTACGCTTGTTGTTTATTGGCTTAATGATATATATCGTATTCTTTGGCCTTTTGCAGGTTCCAAGGATTATATCAAGCTGTGTTTTTCCGGCTTAATATCCTTTTCCATAGCTATGATAATCTGCATTGCCATGCGATATATAATGCCTAAGGCATTTTCCGGAAATATCCGGGAAGCTTTGAAAATATGCGGTCTTACCGGTGCAGCAGTATCTATATACACCGCATTTACCAGAATGATAATACGTGTAATTGTAAAGATTCCCGTACAGAAAGGTGAATCCGGCAGTGAAGATGATTCTACCAATCAGAAGGTTCTTATTGTTGGTGCAGGTGCGGCAGGTGCTATGCTTATTAAGGATTTGCCCGTAAATGAAAATCTTAACTTCAAAATAATAGGTCTTATAGATGATGCTCCCGGCAAGCGAGGCAGTGTTATATGCGGATATTCTGTTCTTGGTGACCGTAATGCAATTCCTTCTCTTTGCCGAAAACACGAAATTGACCAGATATTTATAGCAATTCCTTCGGCAAGCTCTACAGATAAAAACGAAATAATAGAAATCTGCAGTAAAACAAAAGCAAAAATCAAAATAGTACCTGCAATTGACCAGGCAATCTCATCTTACGGAAAGAAAAAGAGTATGTACCGAGAAGTTCGCATTGAGGACCTTTTGGACAGAACTCCCGTTGTGCTTGACAACAAGGAAATTTCCGATTACATAGAGGACAAGGTAGTTATGGTTACGGGCGGTGGCGGTTCCATAGGCTCTGAGCTTTGCCGTCAGATTATGAAGTATAACCCCAAGACTCTTTTGGTGGTGGATATTTACGAAAACAACGCCTATGACCTGCAGATGGAGTTAAACCGACACTACCCCGAAAATCCCCCGGTAGTTCTTATAGCTTCTGTAAGAGATAAGGAACGACTTGAGGCTATATTTAAAGAGTACAAGCCCTACATAGTATTCCATGCGGCGGCTCACAAGCACGTGCCTCTTATGGAACAGAGCCCTTGTGAAGCAATTAAAAACAATGTTTTTGGTACTTTGAACGTTAGTTTGTGTGCAGATAAATATGATGTAAAGCGTTTTGTAATGATTTCCACCGATAAGGCGGTTAATCCCACTAATATTATGGGTGCTACAAAGCGTATGTGTGAAATGATTGTTCAGAGTATGCAGAAAATAAGCGACACGGAGTTTGTTGCCGTACGGTTCGGCAATGTTCTTGGTTCTAACGGAAGCGTAATTCCGCTGTTTAAAAAGCAGATAGAAGAGGGTGGCCCCATTACTGTAACTCACAAGGACATTACCCGTTTCTTTATGACAATTCCCGAAGCCGCCCAGCTTGTGCTTCAGGCTGCAAGCTATGCAAAGGGCGGAGAAATATTTGTACTGGATATGGGTAAACCCGTAAGAATATATGACCTTGCAAAGAATATGATACGTCTTTCGGGATATACACCCGGTGTTGATATCAAAATTGAGGTTACGGGACTTCGCCCCGGCGAAAAGCTCTATGAAGAGCTGCTTATGAGCGAAGAAGGTCTCTCAAAGACAGGTCACGAAAAGATATTTATAGGGGCACCTTCCGATATTACAATGGAAGAACTGGGACCCAGCCTTGAGCTTTTGAAAGTTGCTGCAGAAAGCAATGATGTCAACCAAATCAAAGATATTGTAGAAAAGGTTGTTCCCACATATATCAAAAATCCCGATATTGTAAATAAGGCAGGAAAAACTGTTAACGTATAACATCATATAATGAGGGCAGAAGCAAAACTTCTGCCCCTTTGCTTTGATTTGTGAACAAATTATAAAAATGACAAATTCTCTGTTGAAATGTCATATCAATATGTGGTAAAATACAAAATAGCGTGTATTATATAGACTAAGAGGTAGCATAAATGAAATTATGTTCTATTTGTAAGAAAAATCCTGCGGTGGTTTTTGTAAGCCGCACGGATGGTACGAAGATGATAAACGAAGGCTATTGTTTGCCTTGTGCAATAAAACAGAATATTACTCCCGTAAATCAGCTTGCAGAGCAGTTCGGTATTGAACCTTCTGAAATTGAAAATATGGTAGCCGGATTTGGCGAATTTATGGAAAAAGGCGATTTTAACGAGGCTTTCGAAGACCTCATGGGCGGCGGCAATCTTATGATGCCTGTCGATAACCGTGATGACGAAAAAATCCCCATTAAAGATGACGGCGTTAAAAAAGGCATAAAGAACCAGCAGAAAAAGAAAAAGTGCCTTAATAACTTCGGAGTAAATCTTACCGAAAAAGCCAGACAGTCCCTTTTGGACAGAGTTGTAGGCAGGGAAAAAGAAATAGACCGTGCCGTACAGATATTAAACCGCAGAAACAAAAACAATCCTGTGCTTCTCGGTGCTCCCGGAGTAGGTAAAACAGCTGTTGCCGAGGGTATAGCACAGCGTATTGCCGACGGCGACGTTCCTGAAAAGCTTTGTGATGCAGAGGTGTATCTTCTTGACCTTTCCGGCATTGTTGCAGGTACCCAGTACCGTGGTCAGTTCGAAAGCAGACTCAAAAACATCATAGAAGAAGCCCGTCAGGACAATACCATACTGGTAATTGACGAAATTCACTCCATTGTAAGTGCAGGTGATGCCGACGGTGCGATGAACGCGGCAAATATATTAAAGCCTGCCCTCGCCAAGGGTGATATACAGGTAATAGGTGCCACAACATTGGACGAATACCGCAAGTATATTGAAAAGGATGCCGCTCTGGAAAGACGTTTCCAATCTGTAATTCTGGATGAACCCTCTGTAGAGGAAACAATTGAGATAATCACAGGCATCAAAGATTACTATGAAGATTTCCACAATATAACCATAGAAGACGATATTATAAGAGAAGCGGTTGTACTTTCCGGAAAGTATATCAATGACCGTTTCTTCCCCGACAAGGCTATTGATGTAATAGACGAGGCGGCTTCACGTCTTAATATGGATAACGAATACGGCAAAAACATTATCAAGACAAATGCAGAGTTGCAGGTTGTGTCTGAAAGGCTTAACCAGCTTGAACAGGAAGAAACTCAGGAACCTCAGTATGAGGAGATTGCCCGACTCAAGAGTGAGAAATGCCGTCTTGAAGGTGAAAGAACAGGCTTAAGAGCCCGTCAAAAGGAGTGCAAGGTTACCGTTTCCGATGTGGCAAAGGTTATAGAACTCTGGACAGGTATACCCGTCCGCAACATCACCGAAACCGACAAAGAAAAGCTTCTTAATCTGGAGGAAAGACTCCACAAGAGAGTTGTAGGTCAGGATAAAGCGGTGGAAGCAGTTGCCCGTGCGGTAAGACGAAACAGAACCCTTAAATTAAGCAAAAAACGCCCTGTTTCCTTTATATTCGTAGGACCGACAGGTGTAGGAAAGACCGAGCTGGTAAAAGCTCTCTCCGAAACCCTTTTTGATGATGAACGTTCCCTTATACGTCTGGATATGAGTGAGTATATGGAGAAGCATTCCGTTGCCAAAATTACCGGTTCACCTCCGGGATATGTTGGTTACGATGAAGGTGGTCAGCTTACGGAAAAGGTACGCAGGAGACCGTATTCAGTAATTCTTCTTGACGAAATAGAAAAGGCACATGCCGACGTATTCAATATTCTTCTTCAAATACTTGACGATGGCAGAATAACCGATTCCCACGGCAAAACCGTTAATTTTGAAAATACCATTATCATAATGACAAGCAATGCCGGCACAAGTGTGGGTTCCGCACTGGCTCCCGGTTTTACATCCGGCGGTGACGGAATAAGTGAAAAGATTTCCCAGTCACTTAAGGAGATTTTCAGACCGGAGTTTTTAAACCGTGTGGATGAAGTTATAGAGTTCAGCAATCTTACCACTGAAGAACTCCTCAAAATCTGCGACCTTATGCTTAAAGATATGGTTTCAGAGCTTAAAGGTATGGGTATAGAATTTGAAATATCCGACGAAGCTAAGAAACTCCTTGTAGATAAAGGCTACACACCCAGATACGGTGCAAGACCTATCCGCAGAGAAATACAGACAAGTATAGAGGATGCCGTTTCCACCTTGCTTCTTTCTCAGGCAGTACACAGGGGTGGTTGCATTAAGGTTGCGGCGACAGATGGAAAAATAGAAGTAAAAGGAGAATAATTATGAAAAAATTTATATCAATACTTTTAATGCTTGTTCTTGTAATGGGCGTTTGCACATCTTGCGGCGATGATGCCGAACAGGAAAGTACTGCAACAGAAACCACGGAAGCAACTGATTATGAGCTTCTTACAGAGGTTAAGAAGATTCAGTTTGAACTTGAAAACGGCGATACCTTTGTTATGGAAATTTATCCCGAATATGCTCCCGAAACTGCTACAAATTTTTATAATCTTGTAAAAGAAGGTTTCTATGACGGCATTACATTCCACAGAGTAATTCCCGGATTTATGGCTCAGGCAGGAGATCCCTCCGGCACGGGTATGGGTGGCTCCAAGAGCACAGTTCCCGGGGAGTTTTCTGCCAACGGTTTTACCAAAAACACCTTAAAGCACGAGAGAGGTGTTGTATCTATGGCAAGAACCAACGATCCCAACAGTGCTTCCAGCCAGTTCTTTATCTGTTTTGAAGAGGCACCCCACCTTGACGGGCAGTATGCTGCTTTCGGTAAGGTTATTGAAGGGATGGAAAATGTAGATAAAATTGCAGAAGTACCTACGGACGCCAATGACAAACCCACCTCGGATGTGGTTATCAAAACTGCAATTGTTTTAGATTAATTGCAAAAGAGGATATTTTATGAAGAAAACAATATTGGGCATTCTTATTGCACTTTTGTGTATGTGCATATTCACAGGTTGTGAAAAGCACGAGTACACGGTAGGTGAAAATGCCAAAATAATTTTAGAAGGTGAAACCGCAAGGTATACCGACGGTTCTGAGGAAGAAGTTATTGATAACATTAAGGTGAAATTTGAAATAGAAAACGGCGGCGTTTTTGTAATGGAGCTTTACCCTAAGTATGCTCCCACAACCGTAGCCAATTTCTGTGACCTTGTCAATGGCGGTTTTTACAATGGTCTCACATTCCATCGCGTTATACCCGGTTTTATAGTTCAGTCCGGTGATCCCACAGGCTTGGGTAATGGCGGCTCTGAAGATAAGATTGAAGGAGAGTTCAAGGCAAACGAATACGAGAAAAATACCCTTAAGCACGAAAAGGGTACAGTGTCTATGGCAAGAACAGATGATTACAACAGTGCTTCCAGCCAGTTCTTTATCTGTCTTGAAGAGGATTCTTCCCTTGACGGACAGTATGCTGCCTTCGGCAAGGTTGTTTACGGAATGGATACCGTGGATGAAATAGGCGAAGCAACAACAGACGAAAACGACAAGCCTCTGGTTAATATAGTTATCAAAAAGGCTTCAATCATTACAAATGAAGAATACAGTAAATATCCAAAGGAGGAAAATTAATATGGAAAATACAATAGTAACCTTTGAAATGGAAAACGGCGGTGTATTTAAGGTTGAGCTTATGCCCGAATATGCTCCCCAAACCGTTGAAAACTTTATAGGTCTTGTAGAGGACGGCTTCTATGACGGACTTATATTCCACAGAGTAATTGCAGGCTTTATGGCACAGGGCGGGGACCCCACCGGTACAGGTATGGGCGGTTCCGGCACAAACATTCCGGGAGAGTTTCGCTCCAACGGCTTTAGTGCAAACACCTTAAGCCACGAAAAAGGTGTTATATCCATGGCAAGATCCATGATGAAGGACTCCGCTTCCAGCCAGTTCTTTATCTGCTTCGAGGATGCTCCCCACTTAAACGGTGAGTATGCGGCATTCGGTAAAGTAATTGAGGGAATGGACGTGGTAGATGCTTTTGCCGATGTTCCCACAGACTACATGGATAAGCCTACAGAGCCTATCGTAATGAAGAAAGTATACATAGCAGATTAATTTTTATAAATACAAAAAGGCTGAACGATTAATTTCGTTCAGCCTTTTGTAATTTGATTATTAATCTTTGTTTATTAAATTTCTCTTTATTTTGTTGGAAGAGTTCTTTATGAAAGCTTCCTTTCTTATTTTAATCTTGGAAATTTTCTTGTATGCAGGAAGAACTTTTGTAACCTCGGTTACATCTTTTCTTATCATTGCATCAAGGTCTTCACACTCTTTAACAAGGGGTGATTCGTAATCGGGGAAGATTTCTGCACAAAGGGCATCTTCTGCACCGTTTTCGTCCAATGTGGAGTATACTACAACTTCCTTCACATAGTCTATACCCTGGATATAATCTTCTATTTCTTCGGGATAGATGTTTTTACCGTTGGAGAGAACTATGAGGTTCTTCTTTCTGCCGGTAATAACAAGAAGTCCGTTTTTGTTCATATAGCCGAAGTCACCGGTTTTAAACCAACCGTCCTCGGAGAGAACTTCTGCGGTAAGCTCGGGCTGTTTATAGTAACCCTTCATTACAACGTCACCCTTTACGCAGATTTCGCCGATGCCGTCCTCGTCTTTATCTTCAAGCTTAATCTCAAGGCAAGGAAGAACCATACCAACGGTGGAGGGGTCGTTGCACTCTACTCTGTTAACACTTACAAGGGGAGAACATTCGGTAATACCGTAACCGTTAAAGAGGATAATGCCGATATCGTCGAAAAACTTACCAACCTCGGCTCTGATGGGAGCGCCGCCGCACACGATTTCCTGAAGATTGCCGCCAAAGTTGTCAATAATGGACTTAAAGAGCTTACGGCGAACGTCAATTCCGATTTTTCTTAAGAATCTGCTTACTACCAGAGCAATCTTGATAACAGCTGTCTTTTTCTGCTCTTTGATGCCTGCCCAGATTTTCTTGTAGAAAAGTTCTGCAAATGCGGGTACAAGGTAGATGTATTCGGGTTTAAATGTATTTAAGTTCTTAAGTACATTGGTGAGCTTGTCGTTAATGCAAAGTGTGGCATGATGATGGATAGCTACCAATATGCCGGGGACAGCTTCGTAGGTGTGATGATAGGGCAGTACACTTAAGCATGAATCCAGAACCTTACTGCACTGCAGACCGTAGTAGATACCACTCTTTAAATTGTGCTCGGTAAGCATTACGCCTTTGGAGTTACCTGTAGTACCGGAGGTATAAACAAGCATTTTAAGGTCATGGGGGTCGCTTCCGAGTTTTTCGTATTCGCGGTTACCTGCTTCGTAGAGTGCTTTACCTTTTGCCAAAAGCTTGTCGTAGGAAAGGAATTCTCCTTCATCTTCTTCTCTGTCAAGTCCTATAAAGTACTTGATATTCGGAAACTTATCTCTGTTTTCCTTAAAGAATGATTCAAACTTCTTTGCGTAAAATACTATTTCACTTTCGCTGTTTGTAAGAACATTGATGATATCTGTTTCGGGAAGCTCTTTGTCTATGGGAACATATACACCGGAGCTCTTAAGTACAGTTACATATATGCATATCCACTTGAAGCTGTTAATGCCTATGTTGGCAATGTGTGCACTTCCGAAACCGAGGTCATTTATTGCTGTGCCGAGGTATTCGGTAAGCATTTTAAATTCCCTGAAGGTTACTTCCTTAACTTCCTTGTTTTCAATATACTTATGTGAGATTTTGTCGCCTGCTTCTTCTGCAGCCAGGTCTACCATATGACGGATGTTGTCAAAGTTTTTGACATCATAAGGTTTTAACTTACTGAGATCCATAACTATACCCTCCAAAATCAATCTAATGTTTAACACCATTATACATCATTTGGGTAATTATGTCAATATTTTGCTTTGTGAAATATTGACTATTCGGGGTGTTTGGTGGTACAATAGAAAAAAATACAAAAGAAGGAATGATGATATAGTGAACAATAGTGTTTCCACAAATAAAACAAAAGACCTCACCGGGATAGCTATACTTGCGGCAATTATTGTAGTTCTTCAGCTTTTTGCCACATTCTTTTCAAGCTTTTTGCCTTTTGCAAGGCTTACATTCAGCCTTGTACCGATAGTTATAGGCGGTGCTTTGTACGGCATTAAAGCAGGAGCTCTTCTTGGCGGTGTATTCGGCGTCATTGTTCTTGGAAGCATGATTGGCGGTGCAGGGGGAGAGTTCGGAACTCTTATTATTCAGAAAATGCCTCTTGAGGCTTCTGTGGTTACTTTGGTGAGATGTATTCTCGCAGGGCTTATCCCTGCAGTAATATTTAAGATTATCAGCAAGAAGGATGCCGTAGTAGGTGCTTTTGTTGCAGCACTTATGTGTCCCGTGATTAATACAGGTGTTTATTTCCTTGGTGTGGTTTTCATATTTAAGGATATGTTCTTTGAAGCAAACAATATTTCCGGTGGAAATATATATTGGCTTCTTCTTACATCTATTGCGGTTAACTTTACCATAGAATTTATTTTAAATACCATACTTTCTCCCGTTATAATTACGGTAATTAAGGTTAGAAAAAGACAACAGGGATGATATCCATGAGAGAAATTTCCATAACAGAAATAGATAATATCAAAATCGGCAATGCCAAGGATGAAGCCGGTGCAACAGGTGTAACGGTAATTGTGTGTCCGGATGGGGCTCCTTGCGGAGTTGATATCCGCGGTGGCGGTCCTGCATCAAGAGAAACGCATCTGCTTAACCCCTTGTCGGCAACAGACAGCATCCATGCCGTTCTTTTAAGTGGCGGAAGTGCTTTCGGACTTGACTCTGCCGGCGGAGTAATGCAGTATCTGGAAGAAAATGATATCGGTTTTGACACGGGTATTACCAAGGTACCCCTTGTGTGTACTTCCTGTATATATGACTTAAGATGCGGTGACTATAAGTGCCGTCCCGATAAGGCTATGGGCTACGAAGCTGCAAAAAACGCATTCGACGGGAAGCCGCTTTTAATGGGCAATGAGGGTGCAGGAACCGGAGCTACCGTAGGCAAACTTGGCGGAGATTCCCTTACCGTTAAGTCCGGGCTTGGCTCCTATGCCGTGGAAATCGGCGGTCTTAAGGTTGGTGCTGTTGTTTCGGTAAATGCTCTTGGTGATGTGTACGAAAACGGCAGTATAATTGCCGGAATGTTATCTCCTCAGGGTGGTTTTGCTGACAGTGCAAAGGTGCTTTATTCGAGCCTTGAGCCTAAAGGTAACCTGTTTACTGCCAATACCACAATAGGTGCAGTAGTTACAAATGCTAAATTCACCAAGGCAGAAATGAACAAAATTGCCGCCATGGCATCAAATGCCTATGCAAGGGCAATACGTCCCGTAAATACTACCGCAGACGGCGATAGCCTTTACGCAATGAGCGTTGGTGACTTCAAAGCGGATATAAATGTTGTGGGAACTCTTGCTTGCGACGTAATGGAAAAGGCTATTATAAATGCAGTTAAATCCGCAAAATCCGCCTATGGATTTAAGGCAATTTCCGATTTGAAATAAATTACCTCTTGACAAATTGCGGATATGGGTGCATAATATATAAAAAAGCACAGGAGCTTATGAGTTATGAACAGATTATTTGCTGAAAATGCATACTATTATTATCTTTATTCACGTAAAAGCTGAATAAGGATGATTGTGCTGCAGTAAATATATTTGTTATTAAATTTAATTTCAAAGGTTTATCGGTTCAATCTTCCGATAAACCTTTTATTTTTTGGAGGTAGAAAAAATGATTGTAGTATTAAAGAGAAACACAGCAGAAGAAAAAAGAGAAAATTTAATAAGCTGGCTTAAGGAAATGGGCGTAGATATCCACTTAAGTACAGGTGAATATCAGACCGTACTGGGACTTATAGGCGATACATCAAAGATAGATACCGACCTTATAGAAAGCCTTGATATAGTAGAAGGGGTTAAGCGAATTTCCGAACCGTTTAAGAGTGCGAACCGTAAATTTCATCCCGATGATACTGTTATTGAGGTGAGAGGAACCAAGATTGGCGGTGGAAACTTTGCTGTTATGGCAGGTCCTTGCTCTGTGGAAAGCGAGGAACAGCTTCTTGAAGTAGCTGTAAAAGCAAAGGAAGCAGGAGCTACAATTCTTCGTGGAGGTGCATTTAAGCCAAGAACATCTCCCTACGCTTTTCAGGGTATGAGAGCAGAGGGCATAGAGCTTCTAATAAAGGCAAGAGAGAAAACAGGACTTCCCATAGTAACCGAAATTATGGATGCATCTCACCTTGACCTTTTTAGTGATGTAGATATTATTCAGGTTGGTGCAAGAAATATGCAGAACTTTGAACTTCTTAAGGTTCTCGGTAAGACAAATAAGCCCATACTTTTAAAACGTGGTCTTTCCTCCACAATGCAGGAGCTTCTTATGAGTGCAGAGTACATTATGGCAGGC
>CAYXPV010000031.1:0-11511 GCA_964467285.1 uncultured Oscillospiraceae bacterium | reverse complement strand
ACCATAAAACAAAGAAAAAGCCCAGACTTTTCTGGACTTTTTCGACAGTCTGAAACGCCCCACAGGGCGTTTTCTTAATATATCTTAACTACATTCCGATTGGCTTGGGATTTAATTACTGATATTTCGGGAAGATTCTCGTTAAACCACTTTTCAAACCATACCTTGCTTATTTTTTCGCTGTCAAAATGCATTATGTCGATTATCTTCATACCCATATCAAGGGCATCACGGTAGCCGTTGTACTTTACATCCCCGGTTATGAAGGTATCGCATCCTTTGGCTATACACTCTTCAAGAATACCGGCACCGCCACCCGTATTTACTGCAAGCTTTTCCACCTTGGAGTCAAGCTCACCGGTATATTTAAGACCATCGACATCAAATATGACTTTAACCTTATCCATAAGTTCCTGCATTGTCGTTGGTTCTCCAAGGGTACACATTCTGCCATAGCCGTGTACTCCCCTTTCGTCCGATGCAACCACATCTACAACTTCGGTGTTTTCCATGCCAAGCATTTCCGCCATAAGGTCATTCAAACCACCTTTGCCGGTGTCCAGATTGGTATGTGCCGCGTAGTGAGAAATACCATTTGCAACCATAAGCCTTACTGTCCTTTGTTCGGGAACGGCTTCCGTCATACGGTTTAAAGAGTGAAACATTATGGGATGATGGCTTACAATCAGATTTGCACCTACCTCTATTGCTTCCTCTACTACAGCCATATCCACATCACAGGTTACAAGAACCTTTGTAATTTCGTCATTTCTGTCCCCAACAAGAAGCCCTACATTATCACCGTCAAAGGCAAGTGATGTCGGATATGCGGACTCAAACAGATTTATAAATTCTTTAATTTTCATAAGTTTACTCCTCACTTTTAATAAGAGCAAGCTCAGCCTTGGATTTTTCTATTATACCCTTATCGGGATTTGCAGACTTTAATTGCCCTTCTATAATCTTATTTAAAACTCTTGTAAGCTTTTCGGTATACTGACCAAAATAGTCGGGAGAATTTGCCTTGACATTTCTGCCAAGAACTATATCTTTTGGTGTGGGGTTATCCTCAACACCTGCTTTGGCTACAAGGATATTGTACACCTTCTCCCCTTCTGCTGCAAGGTATTCCTCCATAACAGCGTTACCGGAAGAGAAAAGATACTCTCTTAATTCCTTCTGTGCAAGCATAGGCTGAAGAATAAGGGTTGTACCTTTGCAAAGCACCTCGGGGTGAGCTTTCAGGATTGACTCTATAAGGAGTCCCCCCATACCGGCAATTACTATAACATCTGCCTCACCCGGGGCAAGCTTTTCGATACCGTCGGAAAGGCGCAGTTCCACCCTGTCCTCTATGCCGTGCTTGGCAACTGTTTGCTCCGCACTCTTTAAGGGACCTGAATTTACATCCATGGCAAATGCGCTCGGTGAAATATTATTCATCACACAATAAGCCGGAATATAGCCGTGGTCTGTGCCTATGTCGGCAACTATGCTTCCTTTCGGGATTAAATCTGCAATTTTCTTAAGCCTTGGTGTAAGTTCCAAATTAACACAACCTTTGTTATTCAATTATGTAAGCGAATATTTAATTTTTGCCAATCTGCAGGCAGCATCATATTTTTTGAACATACTTTTTGTATAATTCAATGCAACACCCGGACAAAAATCGCAAAAGTCCATATACTTGCAATCCTTACATTCTTTAAGTTTTCTTTTGGTATAATTCTTCCACTTTTTAAGTTTTCTGTTTTTTTTGCCATATGCTTTCTACGGTATCGCTTCTGACATTTCCGAGTATATACGGAAGAGATATACAAGGTTTAACATCACCGTAAGGGTCTATACTCAAGCTGTTTCTCCCGGCTTCACATGTTTTTGAAAAATCTGTTTTTTCATAATTGGGATGATAACCGGAAAAATCCATATAATCTGCAACTGCTTTTTTTAACGCCATATCATCTTTTATATTAATTTTGTCAATGCGCCAATCACCAAAGCAAGAAGGATTAAGCCCGGGTATAAGTTGCAGAGCAGAGCCTGTCTTTTTTGCTATATCCGCAACACCGGAAAAATCATTTTTGTTTTCTTCCATAAGAACAAATTTTATTTCCGTACAAATTCCGTATTCCGATAATGCATTTAAAACATTCATGGTTTTTTCATAAGAACCTGCTATTCCTGTGATTTCATCGTGTTTTTGCGGAATATGACTGTATAGTGATGTACTGAAGCACTTTAACTTTAAATCAGAGATTCTTTTTATGTCGTCCTCACTCAGCAATATGCCGTTAGAAAAAACCGTAGTCGCAAACCCCTTTTCTTTTGCATACTCAAGAATATCAAAGCAATCCCTGCGTGCAAAAGGCTCTCCGCCCGTTATAACGAGTTCCAAAACATTAAGTTCAAAAAGTTCATCAAGCAAAGCTTTTATTTCCTCAAAGCTCAACTCTTTTTGGCAATAATCTTTTTCGGTTCTCATATAAGACTGACAACAATGCTTGCATCTTTCCGGGCAACTGTATGTTATTTCTAACATTGCCGAATAAAGCAATTCATTTTCAAAAGTATATTCATGAAAGAAGGAATTTTTTGGCAAAGCATTACTGTTTGGTGCGTTTAAAGAAATTGTATTTTCAATCATTCCTTTTGATATAAGGAACTCAGCAAAATCGTGTACATCCTTTTTTATAACATCAACGGACACTTCGGGATAACTTTTTTTCAGCCTTTCTGCTGCCTCGGATTCTGTTATATCATCTTTAAATAAATCAAAAAACAACGCAACGGGCGCAGGTACTGTATGCGCCAAATTTAATTGAGTATCACAGATAAAAGTATATTCGTTATATTCTCTGTAAAATACGCTGTCTTTAAGTACCATATCTACTCCCTTCTCATACCGCAAAACGAGCCTGCTCTTCCCGGAGCTGTATGTCCGGTACGGGGAGTAGTGTCGGTTGTATGGGAACCTCCAAGCAAGCTTCCGATTCCGCCCGAATATCCATCGTTAGAATGACCACCACCTGAGGAACCCCGCGATGTACCGTAAGAGCCTGTAGGCATTTTTATGGGTTTACGATATCTTTTGTATGAGGTAATTCCATCAAACAAAACAGTCATTGCTCCGCCAACAAAAGCCAAAGCAAAATAAACTATTGTCATAATATACTTGATTTTCGGCATTTCCATAGAGAATATAGAGGTATATAAATCCGGTGCAAAATAGCAAGCTCCAAATGCTATTAGTCCCGGGAAGCCTAAGCAACCCCACAATTTCCCGTTTTTTACTGCCAAAACCACAGCAAAAACAAGAGGAAAGATGAAAACTAAAACATGCTCAGCCGTTCCTTCAAGGTTAAGTGCAGGGCATATGTCCGCATAATACAAAAACGCAAGCAAATCAAGCAGTAAAATCTGATAAATTCCCCTTGCTTTTATGGTTACTGCATTGTAATATGTTCCTGCCGAAATCATAACAATAAAGCCGATATAGCTTACTGCCAAATATGTATAAAAAGCCTTATGTATAATGCCGTAATATAAATCATTAAAAAAGGGCATTAACCCAAAAACCATAACTAAAAATGTAGTTAATCCAACGAAGCAACGGGTTTCTTCAAGCAAGCTGACAACCACATTTATAATCAAAGGTCCAAACAGGGCTATACAAGCCAAAACTATCCACCAAGGGGAAGCATTATCATCTGTAAGCGGTGCATAATGAAATATAATTCCGAATGCTGAAAATACCACGGCAAATAAAGCCGCAAATTTCATCACTACCGGAACTAACGATGCAGGTTTACTCCAAACCATATAAGTTCAAACCTTCTTTCTTTGTTATTTAACAATCAATACCTGTTGGGTATCGGGCAACCAATCAACTGTTGCACCTAAGTTTTCTGCAATAAATCTCACCGGAGTATATGTTCTGCCGTTTTCAGCAAATGCAGGTGAATCTAATTTTATCTTTTCACCATTCACAAATGCCGCACTGGAGTTTATGTATAGAATAATCTCAACTTCATTGTTTTTTACAACAACTTTTTCTTCATCACCATACCAATATACACTCGCTCCGAAATTCTCGGCAACAAATCTTGCAGGTAACATAGTTCTGCCATTCCGTGCAATCGGGGCAACATCATTGCTCACTATCTTTCCAAAAACATTAGCCTCTTTTTCTCCTATGGTTAACAAAATTCTCCCACCGACCACTCCTTGTGGTTCCTTGTTATTTCCGTCTGTTGTTGATGTTGTTTTGCCATATTCTCTAAGGGATAATGTATAGTTTCCTTGAGAACCAAAAACTTTAATATAATATGTACCTGCATCTTCGCAAACCTTATTTTTCTTACCTTCGCCCGAAGAATATACATTCATTGTTTCGAGTTTCATATCTCTGGAAGTATACAACTCCAAAGATACATGCGAACAGCTTTCGTTAAGTAAAACTATTTCCAAATGGGTTTTTGAGGGTAATTCTATGCAATACCAATCTTCGTCATCTTTAGATTCTATACCTGCCTGATATTTTTGATTCATTACTATCAAAGATGCATCATTTTTTGTATCGGCTTCGGAATCTGCCAATTCCTGTATTTGACACTTATAATTTCCTGTGACAGTACTTGAAAAACAGATATAATAAACCGATGATGGTTCAAGCTTTATATTGACATTTAAATCCGAGCAATGCATATTGGATTTCTTTATTTCATTTCCGCTTTCATCACATACAATAATTACTGTATATGCGTAATCTCCCAACCTGTCTATTGAGATATCATAGTATGCTTCTACATCTGATGTTTTAATTTTCATCCAATCCGCATCGTCCTTACCGTCAAACGAAGAAATATAACTTCGGTTCAAATCTATCTTGTGTGCTTCATCAATATCATCACCCACACTATCTATTGACCTGTCAAGAGTCAATACATATCCGCCTTCGGCAGATGAAGTCAATTGTACATAATATTTCTTGTTTCTTTCAAGTTTTACATTAAAGGTATTCCTTCCTCCGGAATAAGAGGAAATATCTTTTAAAACCTTTAATGGAGTTTGCCCCGCACCGCTGACATATTCATAGAGCGTAAATTCCTTATATCCTCCGCTTATATTTTCAATTTCTACATCGCAGAAAGAGTTCTGATTATCAGTTTCAAAGAAATACCAATCCTGATCATTACGTGCATCAATTGCTGCACATATTTTGTCGGATGCTGATATTATATTGGCATTTTCCCAGGTATCACCACCGGCATCGCCAAGTTTTTTTACTAACACCGAATAATTGCCGACAATTGTAGAATCAACATAAATTCTATATTTTTTGATTCGTTAAGTTTTAAAAAAATCTTACCCGTATACCCACATTTTACATCTTTGGTGACTAAATTTTTTTCGTTTTCGTCATAAATTGAAACTGTCATCTTACCAACAAAATAGTTTAAAAGTTCATCTGCAAACCCAACGTTAATTCTGGTTTCTATGCTTTGGTTTTCAAACTGAAATTCATAATACTGAGTTTCATCACAGTAAAAATTATAACTATGGTATTGACCTAACAAAAGTCTGCTTTGTTGTTTTTCTCCTACTTTGAGTTCACCTGCTGCCGCATTAACGGTTAAACAACTGCATAAAACAATCACTATGAGAATTGTTACAACAAAAATGATTCTTTTCACAACACCATCTCCTTTTATACGTCCATTCTATCATATGGCATATATATTGTCAAACCAAACAAAGAGAGTGCAAATCCGCAAGAATTTGCACTTCACTTTGGGATAGGAAAATAAGATGCAGAATAAGTGAACCGAGTCCAAGCGTAGCGCAGGATGGAAACCCGAGGGCGTATAAGTATACGTCGAGGGTGAGGTTCACTTAGAGCTTATAGGCTAAAAAATGAGAAATCCGCAAATTTTGCGGATTTCTACATAATTCAAATATTTCAATGTGATTTTTATATTATGAAACATAGCTATTAAGCCTATAAGCGGTCTGCGCTTATTTTACATCCCATATTTATAAATTATAATCTCTTTTCAAGTTCCTCTTTTTCAGCTTCATAGCCGGGCTTACCGAGAAGAGCAAACATATTCTTCTTGTATGCTTCAACACCGGGCTGGTTGAAGGGGTTAACACCTAAGATATAACCGCTTACACCGCAAGCCTTTTCAAAGAAGTATACCATAGCACCGAAGTTATAAGCATCGAGCTTGGGAATGTTTACAACAAGGTTGGGAACATTTCCGTCTGTATGAGCTAAGAGTGTACCCTGGAAAGCCTTGGTGTTTACAAAATCAACTGTCTTGCCTGCAAGGAAGTTGAGCTTATCAACATTTGCTTCGTCATAGGGTATTTCTACATCAGCTAAGGGAGAATCTACCTTAAGTACGGTTTCAAACATAAGTCTTGTACCGTCCTGAATGTACTGTCCCATAGAGTGAAGGTCTGTGGAGAAACTGCAGGAAGCAGGGAAAATGCCTCTCTGGTCCTTACCTTCGCTTTCTCCGAAGAGCTGCTTCCACCATTCTGCGAAGAACGTAAGCTGGGGCTCGTAGTTAACCATAATTTCTACGGTTTTGCCCTTGCGGTTAAGGATATTTCTTACTGCAGCATACTTGTAGCAGCCGTTTTCTTCATAGGGTTTGCTAAACTCTACCATAGCATCGTATGCACCCTGCATCATAGCATCTACATCTATGCCGGCACAAGCTATGGGGAGAAGTCCTACCGCTGTAAGCACAGAGAATCTTCCGCCAACATCATCGGGAATAACGAAAGTTTCGTAGCCTTCCTTGTCGGAGAACTCTTTAAGAGCACCTCTTGCCTTGTCGGTTGTAGCATAGATTCTTGCCTTTGCTTCCTCTTCGCCGTACTTTTCGATAAGAAGTGAACGGAGCATTCTGAAAGCAATTGCAGGCTCTGTGGTTGTACCGGACTTGGAAATAATGTTTACGGAGAAGTCCTTATCCTTAAGGTAGGAAAGAAGGCCTGAAAGGTAGGCAGAGCTTATGGAGTTACCTGCATACACAATCTGAGGAGTCTTTCTGTCTGCTCTTAAGTTATAGAAAGAGTCTGTAAGCATTTCGATAGCAGCCTTGGCGCCAAGGTAGGAGCCGCCGATACCTACTACTACAAGAACCTCGGAATCGGACTGAATCTTTTTTGCAGAAGCCTTGATTCTTTTGAACTCTTCTTTATCGTAATTTTCGGGAAGTTTAATCCATCCCAAAAAGTCATTACCTGCACCGGAACCCTCTGTGAGAGTCTTTGCGGCATTTTCGGTAATAGACTTCATATTTTCAATTTCTTCCGCAGATACAAAAGCGGAAATCTTGGAATAATCAAATTTAATCATAGTGTATTCCCTCCTAAAATGCAAAATATCTATAATTTTACAACATATGTCAACAGATTTCAATAGATATTTTCAAATTAACACAAAATTTTATTTTTTAAAACTAAGCTTGGATTCCGTTCCTGAAACAAGTCTTTTAATATTGGAGCGATGCTTGAAAATAGCAAGTGCGCCAATAAGAATTGCAACCACGAGAAATACCACATCTCCCCAATGGAAAATAGCCACAAACACAGGGAAAAGTGCCGCACCTATGCAGGAGCCGAGAGATACGTACTTGGTAATAAGCATTATAGCAACGCATCCCACAAGAAGGATAAGGCCTATACGCCAGTCAAGCATAAGTATAACTGCAATGGTGGTCATTACGCCCTTGCCGCCCTTGAAGCCGAAATACAAAGGATATATGTGACCGAGCATTACGCCTAATGCGGAAAGGTACACAGATACATCGGCAAAATAACCTTCTATATGCAGAAGGTGGCATACAAGACGGGCTGCAAGTACTGCAAGTACACCCTTTAAGCCGTCGAAAATAACCACAAAAATTGCGGCTTTTTTTCCCATAACTCTTAAAGTATTGGTAGCACCGGCATTACCGCTTCCTTCCTTTCTGATATCCTTCCCTTGAAATGAGGAAAGTATTATGGAAGTATTGACACTTCCCAGAAGATATGCAATAACCGTACACAAAGCAATAACAAAATAATTCATATTATTCGTCCTTTCCCTTTTCTCTAATAATAAACCTTACGGGAGTTCCTTCAAGTCCGAAGGAGGTACGTATCTGATTTTCAATATATCGGATGTAAGAGAAATGTGCAAGCTCTCTGTCATTTACAAAAAGTATAAATGTAGGTGGCTTGGTGGTTGCTTGGGTAATGTAGTATATCTTAAGACGTTTGCCCTTATCCGAGGGTGGCTGAACCTTAGTAATTGCTTCGTTGAGCACATCGTTTAAAACACCGGTGGAAATACGCATTGCATGCTGAATGTTAACGTACTTTATAAGGTCAAATATCTTATTTAAACGAGAGCCTGTCTTGGCAGAGAAAAATGCCACGGGAGCATAGGTCATATACGCAAGGTCCCTTTGAACATCGTTGCGATAAAGCTCCATTGTCTTGGTGGATTTTTCTATTAAATCCCATTTATTTACACATATTATGCTTGCCTTGCCCTTTTCGTGAGCGTAGCCTGCAATCTTGGTGTCCTGCTCGGTTACACCTTCCTGAGCATCTATGAGTATCAGAACAACGTCACATCTGTCAACAGCCGCAAGAGAACGGATAACGCTGTAGCGTTCAACATTTTCGTCTATTTTGCCCTTCTTGCGCATACCTGCGGTGTCTATAAACACATACTTCTGCCCTTCGTGTTCGTAGGGGCTGTCTATGGCATCACGGGTAGTACCTGCCACATCGCTTACTATAACTCTGTTTTCACCTAAGATTTTATTTATAAGGGAGGATTTACCAACATTTGGCTTACCGATTACCGCAACCTTGATTGCTTCCTCATCTTCTTCCTCTTCTTCATCAAAATCCACATAGCTGTAGAGCTTATCCAAAAGGTCACCGGTTCCAAGTCCGTGAATGGAGGAAACAGCGATGGGGTCATCGAGTCCAAGGTTATAGAACTCATAAAACTCCATGGGAACATCGCCCACGTTATCTACCTTGTTGCAGGTTACAACAATGGGCTTGCCGCTTTTCTGAAGCATAGCGGCTACGTCCTTGTCTGCAGAAGTAAGACCTGTACGTACGTCCACCATAAATATGATAACATCTGCCATATCTATAGCCATTTCTGCCTGAACACGCATCTGCTCGGGTATTACATCGTTGGTCTTCATTTCAATACCGCCGGTGTCTATAAGGATAAACTTCTTGCCTACCCATTCACCCTCGGCATAGATTCTGTCACGGGTTACACCGGGAGTATCCTCTACTATGGATATTCTCTCACCTATTAACTTGTTAAAAAGGGTTGACTTACCTACATTAGGTCTGCCTACTATGGCAAAGGTTGGTTTTTTCACAGTAATCAATTCCTTTCTACATTGTAACTGAATTTACAAATTCAAATCCTGTGTTGGAGCATATTACGACCTTTACTCCAAGCTCTCTTTCGATATCCTCTTTGGTTACATTATCCAAAAGTATATCGCAGTCGGATTTGAACATACTCTCGGAAAGTAAAAGATATTCACCAAGTTCCTTGCCTTTAAGCTGCTTTATAATGTCACAGCCGCATAAAAGCCCTGTAACGGTGATTTTACCTCCGAAAAAGTTATTCTTTATCTTATACACATTTACATTAAGTTCCGGGCATTTTTCTTTGATTTTATCCAGGAATGAGCAAATGTATTCGTATGCAATTTCACTTGTTGCCACGGACTTTGCCTTAAGGGAGCCGAAGTTGGCACCCTCTCGAAGATAATCCTCAATTTCACACTTGAGGGTGGTCATAAGTCCTACGCCGTTTTCTATCTGAGCGAAATCCTCGTACTCGTCATATCCGGGGAGTTCTCTTTCTGCCTTGATGTAAAACTCATCGGCAAGATACACAAGGTGTGTACCGTATTTATTTATGAAATCCTTTTGGTAAAACTCCACATGCTCTATTACATCCTCACAATCCTCTTTTTCAAAAGGTTCAAGCTTGAAAAGTCCTTCTCTGTGACCTGTAAGACCTACAGGTACAACGGAAATGCTTTTAATGTACGGATAGAGCCCGGCAAGGTCATAAAGAGATTTTCTTAAATATTCTCCGTCATTTATACCATTGCAAAGCACAATCTGTGCATTCATAAAGATTCCGGCATCCTTAAAACGGTTCATTATTTCCATAACTCTGCCGGCAAAACGGTTATTTAACATTTTGCATCTTAAGTCTTTGTCCGTTGTGTGAACAGAAACATTTATGGGACTTACCTTAAGGTTACAAAGTCTGTCTATATCCTCATCCTTTAAATTGGTTAAGGTGACGTAGTTACCTTCAAGGAAGGAAAGACGCACGTCATCGTCCTTAAAGTACATAGTTTCCCTCATATTTTGGGGAAGCTGGTCCATAAAACAGAAAATGCATTTGTTGTGGCAGGTTTTTGCATCGTCCATAAGAGAATTTTCGAACTCACAGCCAAACTGCTCGTAGAGGTCGTTGTATACTTCAATTTCTTCTACAGTGCCGTCTGTCTTTTCCACCTCAACAACATAGTACTCATCACTTGTAAGGTAGCGAAAGTCAAGGACATCGGCAAATTCCTTATTATTCACTTTTGTAATAATGTCGCCCTTCTCTATGCCGCAATCCTCGGCAATGGAACAAGCGTCAACGGATTTTACAACAGCTTTACTCATACTTACCACCTTTACGGCAACATTCTGCCTATATCTTCTGCAATTTGTGCAAGTCCAACATTGGGGTATGCACTAAGCTCCTCCCTATCTCCAAAGCCATAGAGTACACCCATTGCATCCATACCGAAATGCCCGGCTCCGATTAAATCAAACTTTCTGTCACCTATCATAAGGCAATCTGAAACATCGCTGATGTTAAGAGATTTGAGAATATGCTCAATTACATCCTCTTTTTTGGAAATTTTTCCGCCGATTTCTGCACCGGCTATAAAGTAAAAATACTTTTCAAGGTCAAAATGCTCTAAGATTCTGCGAGCAAAGGTTTCGGGCTTACTTGTGGCAAGAACTATCTTGTAGCCGCGACGGCACAAATCTTCAAAAAGAGAGGGTATACCGTCATAAATAAGGCATTCGTATATGCCGGTGTGGGCATAACGCTCCCTATATTTTGCCACAGCCTCCACAGCTTTTTCCTCACTGAAGGAATACATTTCCATAAACGAATCTAAAAGCGGAGGTCCGATTACCGGTGACAGTTCGTCCAAACTATTCACTTTGATACCGTAATAATTAAGGGCATATTCAAAGGATTTGCACACGCCCTCGGAATTGTCTGCAACAGTCCCGTCCAGGTCAAATAAAAGGTATTTATACTGTTTCATGATACCTCCGATTTCCGACAAATGCCATCATTTCCAAAAAAACCTGCCTTGTAAGGCAGGTTTTTTGTGAAAAGCATTATTCTTCAGTCTTTATAACTTCTTTGCCATCATAGTG
>CAYXPV010000030.1:0-11529 GCA_964467285.1 uncultured Oscillospiraceae bacterium | reverse complement strand
CTTGTTTCCGATATGGCAATAAGCGAGGATTACGCTCGGATTACATACAACAACGGTACAAAGGATGTTACCGTAACAACACTACTTCCCGTATATTACGACAGCCTTGAGGTTGGTGCAAAAGCCTATGCCGACAGAGACTTCCTTGTGGAGGAGGTTAACGGCCCCGAATACTCGGGCAAGCCCTATCTTGCAATTCCCTTAAGCTGGCAGAACGGTGCACCATGGAGAGATAATATCTACAACGGTGAATATATCGAAGACTGGCTTACCTTCAAGGTAAACAGAAATGCTACCGTAAGAATCCTCAAGGATAATTACAAGCTCACAGGAAGCCACGATGCAAACCTTACGGATACTTTGGGCTTTACATTCAAGAAGTACACCGAATACACACCCGTAATTGTAAACATAACAACCAACAATACACATCCCGATTATATTGACGAATTTTCCAAAGAAGTCACCGCAGGTGAAACTGTCACAATTCCCAATATATACAACGGTCAGGTATACTTTGTAGCCTTTGATTTTGAAGGCTATAGTGCACAGTAAAGGAGGAAGCAGATATGAAAAAATATTTAATAGTAACTTTTGTTCTTGCAATGCTCCTTTGTGCTACCGTTGCAATGGCAGCTCCAGTAGATACATATGAAGTGGAAACTGCCACAAACACATTGATAATCAAAGGTAATATCGAAGGCTATAAAGAGGGCAATCAGTACAGAGTTGTGGTTTTCGGCAAAGACAAAGCCTATGACGAAAATGCAACCTACGATGATACCAAAATTGCAGAAGATATTATCTTTATGTCCCAGATTGCCGCGAACGAAAACGGCGGTTATGTGGCACGTATAGGTATGAATAACCGTGCAAGCGGATTCTATACCGTAAGAGTTAACGGCGCCGATGCCATAAAGCTTTACTATGCAACCGAAACAGACAAGAACCAGTTTTTAAGAACAGCAAGAACCATCTGCACCACAGGTGGTGAAAATGCAGTAATCGAACTCGAAAAGCTTCTTGACTTAAAGGATGGCGAAAGTGACCTTGTAAATCTTTTTATGATTACGGATAAGCTGGTTACATCTGTAGATTCCGCAACACTTGCCGCAATTCTCTACGATGAAGTCAAGGCAGACCCCTTAAGCGTATCATCCGGCGAAAAGTTTGTTCCCACAGTAATCAAGGCGGCGCAGCTTGCGGCTCTCAGCGAGGATGAAATTGCAATATCCGAGCTCTTTGATACTTTGAACCCCGATGCAGACTATGTAAAGGTATATAACGAAAAGCTTACCGACAAGGCAAAGAAGGAAGTTGTTACCGTAAGTTACAAGGGCAAGGGCTACAATGGTTCGGAAGCTAAAGCGGCATTTAACGATGCAGTTGCACTAAGCTACATAAACAATATGGCATCCTGGTCAGATGCAAAATACTTTGTAGAAGAGCTGGGAAATGACTACGATATAGATGTTGCCAAGTACAAGAAACTCTCTACAAGCAGTAAATCTGACCTTTATGACTACATTACAGACAAAGCTTCCAAGACAAGTCTTGATGCCTTTGTTAAGAATGTAAATGATGAAATCGACGACTTGAAATCCGATGAAGGAGGCAGTAAGTCATCCGGCGGTGGCGGAAGCCTCGGTGGAGGTTCCACAAGCGGATATGTTCCCGTAACTCCTGAAGTTGAGGTACAGTATTTTAACGATATGGCAGGCTATGAATGGGCAAAAGAAAGTGTAGATGCTCTTTATGAAAAGGGTATAGTTTCCGGTGTTGGCGACTCCAAGTTTGCTCCCGGCAAAACCGTAACCCGTGAGGAAATGCTCACAATGCTTATAAGAGCCTACGGTGTAAGCTTGTCGGGTACAAGTGATAAGTTTAAAGATGTACCTCAGGATAGCTGGTTTGCTCCATATGTAGCTGCCGGATATGCCAACGGTTATGTAAGCGGCATAAGCGACACCGAGTTTGGTGCAGGTGCCAACGTTACAAGACAGGACGCATCGGTTATGGCATACAACATTGCCACATCTTTCGGAAAGGTATTTACCGAAGCTTCCGGAGAGTTTGCAGACTGTGTCGAAATATCCGAATATGCCAAGAAAGCAGTTTATGCACTTAAGGGTACAGGTATAATAAACGGAAAGGGCGAAGGCAACTTCGCTCCCAAGGATAGCTGTACAAGAGCAGAAGCGGCAATTATCATTTATAATTTAATTAAATAGGAAAGGATGAAACAAAGTGAAAATTACAAAAAGAATTATATCTCTTTTAATAATCGCTTCCATGCTTCTTGCAAGCACAAGTTTTGTCCTTGCCGATGAAGCAAAAACATATGTTTGCGGAGCAGAGGAACTTGGTCTTTTAAATAGTCTGGGTATTACAGAATACGAAGAAGCAGACCTTGGTAAAATCATCACCCGCGGTGAATTTTACAAAATTCTCTGCCTTATGCAGGGACTCCCCGAAACAAAGGGTTCAAATGCTGTATTTAATGATGTTGACCCGTCCAATGAATATGCAGGCTACATCAGAACTCTTTCCAAACTTGGAATTATTTCCTCCAAGGACGGCAATATCTATCCCCATGCTTCGATTAAAGCCACAGAAGCAGTTAAACTTATTGTAAATGCTTTAGGCTACGGACCAAAGGCGACATCGCAGGGATATGAAGCTACTGCCGCAAGACTCGACCTTTACGAAGGGTTAGACCATTCTCTTTCCGGTGACCTTACTGCAGGAGATGCAGTTGTGCTTGTGTACAATGCTCTTCATGCAGACCTTATGATAGAGGTTGTAAAGGTAGGCACATCCAAAAAAGAATACAAAGTAGAAGAAGGTGTAAATCTTCTCTCCGGTTCTTTTGGTGTAAATCTTATTGAAGGCGTTGTAGAAGGTGTTGACATCACAAGAGTCAAGGGTGAAAATGACGTAAGGCCTTACCATATTGAAATAGACGGTTTTTCCTTAAATATCGGTCTTACAGGCAATCCTTATGAATATCTGGGATACGAGGTAAAAGCATACTGGAAAGATATCCGTAACTTTGAACCTACACTTATCTATATTGAAAAGACTTCATCAAATGAAGAAGTTGTTATAGACATTGACGATATAGTTTCCATAGCCGACAACAAACTCGAAGCCTATAAGGCAGACGGTAAAAAGACAGTTACATATAAACTCAAAAATGCAATCCCGGTTGTGTATAACGGAGCTTCCACAGGAAAGGCACTTAGCGAAGAACTTATAGACGGCATGTCAGGCTCTGTAAAGCTTCTTGACAATAACGGAAACGGAGCTTATGACATTGCATTTGTGGATGTTTATGAAAACTATGTGGTTTCTTATGTAGATATAGATGATATGGTAATCTACGATAAGTACGATACTTCAAAGACAATTTGTCTTGACAATACTCTGGATGACCCTTATGTTACGGTTTACGATGCTTCCGGAAAGGAAATATCCATAGCATCTGCAACAAAGAATTCTGTAGTTTCTGTATTCTCCTCAGCTGACGATGCATATCAAACATATATTAATGCATATGTTTCCAACGTAATTGTAATCGGTGAAATTGAAAGCACAGAGCTTTCTGAAAATATAATTACTGTTGAAGGCAAAGAATACGAGCTTTCAGATGATGTTATAACACGCCACGGCTCTCTCATAGTTCCCGGTGCATCTGTAGTAATGACACTTGATATTAAGGGCAAGGTTGCTTCCATAGAAGCAAATAATGCCTCAAGCTATGGCTATGGTTATCTTATAGGCTCCGATACCAAAGGCAGCCTTGACAGCAAGATTAAGTTTAAGCTTTATACAACAGACGGTGAGTTTGTTGAAGTATACGGTGCAACCAATGTTTACATTGACGGCAACAAGTATAAAAATTATGACGAAACCATTAGTACAGTTCTTAAGGCTGCTTCCAAAGCGATGTTTGGCGAAGATACAATAGAAACCTCGGAAGCTGTTGTTATAAGATATTCCTTAAACAGCGCCGGAGAACTTGCGGTAATAGATACTCCCGTAAACGGTTCCACAGGTGAACTTGCAGTGAGAGCAGATACTCTTAAGGCAAAGGATTCACTTTTTGGAATCAAGGCTCAGGGTGCTGCAAGCACAGATACCAAATACCGCCGTTCCGGAAATCACAATACCATAGGCCCCAAGGTGGCATTTACATCTGCGGCTCTTTGTATATCTGCTCCTTCCGGTACAAACTTCGATTATCTTAAAGAAGATGAATACGAAGCCGCAAGAGCCATTGATCTTTTAGACGACGATACAAGTTATCCTAATGTATGGGCATTCTATGATAACCACAAAAAGGCAACATCTGATTTCGTTGTAGTGTTTGACAACGACGGTAAGGTTGAGCCTCAGGAAACTGTTAAATTTTCCATTGTAGAGCAGTACTCCTTGGTTTTGGATGAATCAGACGGAAGTGAAAAATATGCACTTTCATTACTTACCGCTTCCGGTTCGGTAAAGCTTACCGTGAAGGATAACTGCAAAGTAGTGGCAGTTCAAAATGAAAAGGATCCTTCCATCGCTGCAACAATGGAAATAAGCGAACTTAAAAAGGGCGATATTGTACTCTACAACGTAAATCCCAAGGGTGAGATTTCAAATATTGATCTCTGGTACAGATCCGAAACCGATACATCGGCTCAGACCTTAAGTTCAATTCGCTGGGCGGCACGTTCCGTAAGAGTGGGTTACATTTACGAAACCTTCGAAGATGGCTACCTTATGTACTTTACAGATGATATTGCCAATATGGAAGGTGTTACAGCCGAGGATTGCGAATATGTAATCAACTTAGGCTCCACACCTACATACTTCGCATATACCAAAGAAGCAGACGGCAGAAACCGTATTGCTATTTCCGATATGGCAGCAATAAAGACATACAAGGATACCGGTTTGGATGCAAACAAGGTATTCCTTCACACAAGATACGGTCAACCTTACACGGTTGTAATATTTGAATAGGAGGGGACAGATATGAAAATTAAAAGAATAATAGCATGTTTACTTGTATTTCTTCTTGTCTGCCCCGTAATCTCCATGGCAGCAGCCACAAGAAGACCTCAGAAGCTCTGGCCCGGTGCAGTTAAGACTGTTCCTTCCAGAGGCGGTGAAGATGATATTCTTTTCCAGGACTTTACTTCAACAGCAGCAGGTGTATTCCCTCAGGGCGTAGCTTCTACCAAGAGAGATACCGGCTACGCTACAACCGAGGAATTTGAAGTTCTCCCCGGTTACAAAAAGAACTGTCTTGTTATCCACGATACAGACAGCACAGACAGCTATTCCGGTGCGTTGGCTACAATTGCGGTACCCAATGCCAAAGGCATAGTACGTTTTGAAACCCGCTACAAATACCTCCCGACAGAAAACAACACCCATTGTGCTCTCGTTATGTCCTTAATGAGCCCCTCGGGTGAGCTTTCCAGAGTTGTTGTATCATCTGCCAACGGAAGTACAAATCTCAACTTTGCTCAGGCAAATGCGGCAGCACTCGAACCTGAATGCATTACACACGACGGATGGTACACACTTACCATGACAATAGATTTTGATACGGCAATTGTGGAAGCAATGCTTAAGAACGAAACCACAGGTAAGGTATACACCAAGTACGATTCCGGCTACGGCTCCGGAACAAATCACGCAGGACTTACTTCAATTCAGTTAAACACCCAGAGATGGGGCGGTAAGTATGTGTTTGACTATGTACGTGTAACAAATACCGATGAGTATCTTTCCTGGTCGGAAGCTGTGGAAATAGAAAAGGGCTTCCCACCTGTATATACCGAGAGCCCTGCGGAAATCGCAGTTCCCGGCAGAATCAATGTAAAGCTTGACGGCTCCTACATTTACACAACAACCAAGCCGGTGGAAAACGCAAAGGGCAATCTTATGGTATCTGCAAGAAACTTAGCTCATGCTCTTGGTGCAACCTATGCAAGAGCCGGCGGAGAAGTTACCGTAACCTATGGCGATAAGGTTGCAGTATTTACCGACGGAACAGATAAAGCGAAGGTTAACGGAAGTAATGTAAACTTAACGGATGTTTCTGTGTTAAACGGTAACCAGCTTATGGTATCTGCTCAAAGCTTTGCAGAAATATTCGGAGGTACCTACAGCTACGATAAAACAGCAGGTATAGCCGAAATCACAATGAAAGGAGATGCAGAATAATGAAAAAGATATTATCTCTTATCATAGTATTCAGTATTCTTGCTACCTGTATGCTCCCCGTAGCCTACGGTGCAGAAAATTCATCTCCCGATGCGTCGTGGAACATAAGCTTTCCTTCACACGGCAGGATGATGCCCTTCAGACCTGTTGATGAGTATGTTTCGGTGCAGAATCCTCCTGCATTTACCTATCCTTTGGTAGAGGAAGCAACCTATGACATTATAGTTTGCTCCGATCCCGAGCTTAAAAATGTGGTTTACTCCAAAGAGGGTATAAACAATAACTACTATAACTTTGAATACACCTTTGAAACAGGTGTTCACTATTGGTGGGCAGTTCGCTATGTAAAGGGCGGCAAGGCAAGCGGATGGTCCGATGCAAGGCGTTTCCGCATTGACCCCGATGCCTACGAATTCCCTTTGGAGCCTCTTGAGGATATCTTTGCAAGACTTCCCAAGACCCATCCCAGAATATATACCACTCCCGATACTCTGGAAGAATTCAGAGCCATAAAGGACACCAATCCCGTGTCTAAAGAACTTTACGATAAGGTGGTTCAGCTTGCAGACCGTTCTATGGTTAATGCGGCAAACCTCCACGAGCCCGACGGTTCCTTCTGGTCGCAGAATCTTCCCGAAGTGTCCAACACTCCTCAGCATCAGGCGTGGAGAGGTGATATAAGTGCGGCAAGAAGTCTTGCGTTAAACTGTGGCTTTGCATATTTGCTTACCGGTGACGAAAAGTACATTGAGCCTACAAGACTTGCCATGATGGAAATGACCACATGGGATTTTGTAAACAACACCTCATATCAGCATCACGATATCGAATTCCGTGATATAACCTGGCAGACAGCATATGCTCTGGACTGGACATATGACAAGATTCCCGAGGAAGACCGCAAAAAGATTATAGAGATGCTCCGTTTCAATACACAGGTAATGTGTGACCACCTTCTTGACGGTATCAGAAAGTCTCCCTATGATTCCCACGGATGGACAGCCTACGGTTACATCGGAAACATTGCCATAGTTCTCTACGGCGAAGTTCCCGAAGCAGAAGAATGGATTCGCTCTGTTCTTCCCACATATATAGCACTTCTTCCTCCATGGTCCTATCAGGACGGCGGATGGAGCCAGGGACCCAACTACTGGACTAATTCCTCCGAGTACAACCAGAGATTTATGGATGTACTTAAATTAAGCGGTATGATAGACCTCTATGACACTGCCTGGGCAAGAAATGAGTATCTTTGGAATGTGTATGTTACACCGGCGGGTATTCACCATACCTTTGGTGATGCCACTTCAGCAGCTACTGTTCGTCTTGACTCCACCGGCAGAACAAGAAACTCCATTTCCAATCAGGCATACTTTATGCAAAATGGTGTAGCAAAGTGGCTTCTTGAACAGCAGAAGACCAACTGGACTTCCGAAACCGACAACTACTATGTTGCCAATATGGCGAATCTTGAATCTACACCACCTTACAGCTATCCTCTTGCACATGAATTCAAGGATATTGGCTGGATTGTAATGACCGATGACCTAATTTCCGAAGACAGAATACATCTTACATTTAAGTCATCTCCCTATGGTTCATACAACCACTCGCACCCCGACCAGAACTCATTCTTTATTCAGGCATACGGTGAAATTCTTGCCGGAAGAAATGGCTTCTACGATTCCTATCATTCACCACACGACAGCGGATTTACCCGTAAAACAGGTGCTCACAATTCAGTAACGGTAGCTACCAACAAAGGTCAGGCAGATGATGACTTCAACGCAAAGGGACATCTTACAGCATTCCTTAACCATGTTGATTTTGACCTGGGTGCAGGCGATGCCACCAGGGCTTACAATGGTGTTCTGGAAGGATTTAACAGAAGTATTATCTATGTTCGCCCCGATATATTCATTATAATAGATGACCTTGACGGCAAAGGAACTGCCCAAAAAACAAAGTTTGAGTGGTGGCTCAATGCCGAGAGCGGTATGGAAGTATACGAGGATGGAACCGGTGTTAAGATTACCCGTGGTGATGCCGTTCTCGATACAAGCGTAAAATATCCCCAAAAGGTTACCACATACTTTAACAACAACTACGCCCTTTCCGATATGCAGGAGTTTAAACCCGGATATGCACAGAAGGATTCTCCCTCGCAGGAGAGAGTATGGTTTGAAACTCCCGAGGTTGACAAAACAAAGATGGTTGTAGTTCTTGATGTTCACAGAAAGAGCCAAAATGCAAGAAATACCAGGGCAGAATATTTTGACGGTTATATGACTCTTACATTAGAGGACGGAACCGTATGTATAGTTAACCTTGGGGACAACACTTCAACCGTTGACACAGGCACAGTTAAGTTTACAGGTCAGTCCGTAATAATGAACGATAACTCCATTATGCTTGACCACGGCACATATCTTGCGGCAAACGGCAAGGAAGTATTTAAGTCCGAAAAGGTTATGAGTGCAGTTGTGGGTAAGAATGAGCTTGGACTTTCCACCTACACAGACAATCGCATTACAGTGTATACCGACAACGACTATGTAAGCTCCATCGAATCCGTAACAGATTACGACAGAAGACCCATAGGCAAAGAGTACGGTATTGTAATGGAGGACGGTGCCCTCACCGAAAATGATGACGGTACTGTAACCGTAGCTGATGCCAAAGCAAAGACCTTTAACGTAGACAAGGCAAATTACACCTTAATGCTTAACGGTAAATATGTAGAAAGTGCAAAAACAAGCACAAATATTGATGTATACGTGGACGGTAACAAAGTAAGCACAGGAGCCGTTGAAGGCTATACAAGACGTGACGGCGTAAGTGTATACAGCGGTACTGTGGAGGTTCCCGCCGGAAGATATGTTATTGAGTCCGTTTCCGAGGGACTCAATCTCATAGGCTTACAGCCCGGAACAAAGACAATTCTTTCGGAGCTTGCGGTTAACACCAACGCTGCCGAAGGAAATGCTATCTACCTTAAGACAGCTTCTTCTCTTGAATTAAAAGAATACGAAGCAATAAATGATTATGACGGCATCAAAGCTCAGCTTACCGTATTTAAGGAAGCGGAAGATGTTGTATCTCTCTCCAAGGGTGCGGCAATCTATTCAACCCGTCAGTTCCTCTCCGGCGGTGCAGGTGTTCAGCTTCTCAACACCTCCGGTCAGCAGGCTGTGTACACAATCACAATTCCCGAAGACGGCGTATATGACCTTGTGGTTAAGGCTGTTGCCTGGGAAGGTGAAACCAAGAGAATATTCTCTATTGCAGATACAGACTATGTGGTTCCCATCGCTCCCACATCAAGCTGGGGTACAGCTCCCGAACAATGGGTTGCTACCAAAGCTGATATAGGTGTAGAACTCAAAGCAGGTGAGTATACGGTTTCCATTGAACCTCATACTCTAAGCTGGAACTATGACTGGTTCGGTTTTATCAAAAGATAATACAAATTAATTCAAAATCTCCGGAATCGGATTTCAACGATTTCGGAGATTTTTGTATATTATTTTGTTATGGAGAAAGATATTTTTCTTTCAAAAAGTTGGAAAACTAATAAATTGTGGTCAAAACAAAGAAAAAAACGAATGATTTTTGCGAGAAACATAAAAAAGTGTAAAAATCTTTGGAAAATCTGTGTTTTTATTTTTTTATTTTTGAAAAAATGTTGACTTTTTCTGTGTTATATAGTATGATAGAGTTATCAAATTAGGAGGTTTAGAGATGAATAAGGTTTACACTGCTGAAATTCCAAAATCAGATAGAATAGCAAAACTCATAGATGACTTGTATTCCGGTACTCCTACCATCGAATCTACCCGTGCAGAAATCATCACCGAAAGCTTCAAAAGCACAGAAGGTATGCCTCTGTATATCAGAAAGTCAAGGTCTTTCAAGGCAATTTGCGAAAAGCTCCCGGTTGTAATACGCGACAACGAATTGATTGTTGGTTGCAACAGCTTTGCACGCAGAGGATGCCAGACTTTCCCCGAATTTTCAAATAAATGGTTGGAAGATGAGTTCGATACAATTGCTACACGTAGTGCCGATGCGTTTTATATTTCAGATGAAACAGCCTCCAAACTTAAGGAAGTACATAAGTATTGGCAGGGCAGAACAACAAGCGAGCTTGCTACATCTTATATGGCGCCCGAAACTCTTACTGCAATAGAACACAACATATTCACTGTCGGTAACTATTTCTACAACGGCATAGGGCATGCGAATGTTGACTATGCAAAGGTACTCAAAATAGGATATAAAGGCATTTATCAGTACGCAAAGGAAGAAAGAGATAAATGCAATGTATATGACGCCGACTACACAACACGCTACTATTTCCTCACTTCTGTTATGGAAAGCTGCGAAGCTGCAATTATCTTTGCTCGCCGTTATGCGGAAGAGGCAAGAAAAATGGCGGCAGAGTGTACAGATATAAAAAGACGTGAAGAACTTATTAAAATTGCAGAAAACTGTGAAAAGGTTCCTGCAAACGGTGCAGAAAGCTTCCACGAAGCCTGTCAGTCGTTCTGGTTTGTACAGCTTCTTGTTCAGACCGAGTCCAGCGGACATTCAATTTCTCCCGGACGTTTTGACCAGTATATGTATCCTTATTATATTAAGGATATCGAAAGCGGAAAGTTAACCCGTGAGGAAGTTCAGGAGCTTATTGACTGCGTATGGGTTAAACTCAACAGTCTTAACAAGGTGCGTGATGCATTGTCTGCGGAAGGCTTTGCCGGCTACAGTATGTTCCAGAATCTTGTTGTTGGCGGTCAGGACAAAAGCGGAAGAGATGCTACAAATGACCTTTCCTATATGTGTATAAGTGCTTCAATGCACACCAATCTGCCACAGCCCTCACTTTCCATGAGAGTGTGGAACGGTACTCCCCATGACCTTATGGTCAAGGCTGCAGAGCTTACCAAGACAGGTATTGGTTTGCCTGCTTATTATAATGATGAAATTATAATCCCTGCACTTATTTCCAGAGGACTTAGTCTTGAAGATGCAAGAGATTACTGTATCATAGGTTGTGTTGAACCTCAGAAGGGCGGCAAAACCGACGGCTGGCACGATGCGGCATTCTTCAATATGCTCCGTCCCCTTGAACTTGTATTCTCCAACGGTGCAGACAAAGGCGTTCAGGTTGGTCTTAAAACCGGAACACTTTCGGAACTTAATACATACGATAAATTCTTTGATGCATACAAAAAACAGATGGACTATACCATAGGTCTTATGGTTAATGCCGATAATGCTGTAGATGCCGCTCATATGGAGCGTTGT
>CAYXPV010000029.1:0-11549 GCA_964467285.1 uncultured Oscillospiraceae bacterium | reverse complement strand
TGTAATTATTATATCAAGTGATAAGATTAAAGCAAGAATAAATAGACTTAAAGTCGACAAAAATACATCTTCATACACAATTCTACATTTTCATATTTTTATAAAAAAGTACCCTCCATATCATATGAAAGATACTTAAATATTTATATATTTTTTAAGACATCCGAATAAATCATTATTTCTTGTCCTTTTTTATTATTTCCTGCCGAATAAGGTAACTTAAATATTTTCCTTCTATATTTAGCATACATTTCTTGAATTTTCGTATTATTATCATATGTAATTATCCAATTATACTTTTTCAATCTCAAATCAATCAAATTAGCTAACGTTCTGTGATTTTCTTCTTTAAAAAAGTTCTTATATAAGGTAGGCCCCTTTTGGAAATATGGTGGATCTAAATATATAAAAATATTTGATTTGTTTTTTTTCTTTAAAATAATATCATTTATAAAATCATTCGCTTCCAGATTATATAACTCTATTTTGCTTTTGTATTCAGAAATTTTCATTATTTTTTCAACTAGTACAACTTTGTTAAACCTACAATCTATTTTATATTTGCCATTTTGTTTAATTCCACCTATAGGTCCTCCCTTTATGACACCAGACACATTAGTTCTATTCAAAAATAATGTAGCAACCGCAACTTCAATTTTTGTATATTTTTCTTTATTGTTATATATGTCGCGTTGCTTATTCCATTCATCTAGAGTGATTTCAATATTATTAATTCTTTTTATATATTCTTCGGTATCATTTAATATACTATCCCAAATACAATAAATAGCATAATCATAATCATTAATTATGATCTTCTTTACATCATCATTAAATAACAATTTTAAAGCCAAACCACAGCCACCTGCAAATGGTTCTATATAGATGCATTTATCAGGTACGTTTTTATCAATAATTTTTTTTACCTTTTCATACAGAACAGTTTTTCCACCAGGATATCTTAATGGTGATGGCGTATTAATCATATCGGTCCTCCTTCTTTGTTTAATATATCACAAAAAAGTAGTGATTAGCAATTTCTATTCAGAAGTTTTTAATAGTTTTCTATTTATACCATTTAATTCTGATGTTTTCATATATAAAATACAAATTCCTCTATAAAAATAATCTAATTCTACTTTATTTTCAGGGCATGAAATCCAATATTTTAAAACTAACTGAAAAAAAGAAAAATTATTAGATTTGTTAAAACACGCTTTGTTTAATTCTCTTATTTTCTTTTTAGATTCGTCAGCTTCAGTTTGTATTGCATCAATATCTCCCAATATATGATCCCTATAATATGTTCTAGTAAATCCCTTTTCAAAAACATTATCATTTTCCCAAAATTCTTCAACGTTTTCGTTAAACAGTTTTTTTGAAAATTCAAAAGCTAAACTTTCAATGCTTTTATTTCCTGGCAATCTTAATAAATTATTACTAAGACTCCCTTCATCTAATTTCTTGTCGCCATCTACTATCCCTATGCAATTTAAAAATTGCTTTTGACAAACTCTGTCTTCAAACAATTTACATAAGTTATCACACCCAAGATATGAATCGGCTAAATAAAAATAATTTCTAACTTTAGAAAAAGATTCATCATTATCAGCATAATAATTTAATATCATCTCTAAAAATAATCTCGCTTCTCTATCCTCTGTATAAATTGGTATATATTTATCTCTCAACATATCCTCCATAGATTTTGAATATAGTCTTGCTCTAATACTATATATATCCAATTTTTCACCTTTTAATACTTTAACCTTTTCTATATCATCATCTAAATATACTATGTTATATTCGTGTTTCTTTATGCCTTCTTCAAGTAAATCTAAACTATGCGTGGTAAAAATTATTTGAATGTTATATTTGCTACTATAAGTTTTAAATAATTTTAATAATTTTAACTGCAAATCAGGATGAAGAGTTGAATCCGCTTCATCTAATAAAAGAACACTTTCTTTACTAGTTTGCTCATTATAATACTTTAATGAAACTAACGCTGTTAAAATAATATGTAGATTATCTTGCCCGTCAGAAATCGTATTAGAATCAATTCCTTGTTCATTTGTTAAAAATTCTGCTCTTGTTTTTATTCTATTAAATTGTTTTGTTTCATATGAACTAACATCAATTTCTTGCTTTGTAAGATTTTTATATAATGTTGCAATTTCTTCATGATAACATTTTGGCAATCCATCACGTTTCTTCTTGAAGTTTTCATCATCTATTTCTCCAGAAGATATTAATCTAGATAAACCTAAATATATTACAGGAATACATGGTAATTTTTCTTGTTCTCCCTTTTTATACAGTGGTATAACTCTAAAACGTTTTTTAGTCTCTTCTAGGTTCTTATCATTCTTCCTTCTAAATGATAACTTAGTTCCATCATAATATTCTGCAGTATATAATACACCAGTCGTACCAATCGCAGGATTGGCATATTTTTTATCTCCTTTAGTCAATGTTTCTATCTTAGGATTTATGCAATTATTTATATTTCTTATTATAGTCATACTTTGACAACCTTTGGGTTCTTGAAAAGAATTACTAATTAAATGCAGAATTGAAGTTTTGCAAGTACCATTAGTTCCAGATATTATATTAACACCCTTTGAAAATTCGATATCTATATTTTTTAATTTTCTATAATGCATAAAAGTAAATTTCTTAATCATTTTTTCCTCCATACTATAACACATATTACAATCTATTTAATATAACTATTTATATCGAAAAAAAGAGACAAATTTCATGTGTATTTTTTACTTAAATATATTTTTTCTTATCTTCAGCCACCATTCCTAAACTTTCATTCACTTCATCTCCAGACTCATATTCACTCAAATTCTTCTCTGCACTACTTATCCCTAAATACTTATCAAAGAATTTCAATACTTTTCCTATGATTGTTTCTTTCTTTTCTGTTCTATTACCTCCACCGAATCTTCTCATTGGTGGTAAGATTTTTTCTATGTCTATTCCTGTTGTTTTTACTTGTCCATCTCTGAATGAATTGTCTATGAATTTTCTTGTTTCTTCATCGTTTAGATTTTCTTCTTCTATCAAATTCTTTAAGTCGGTTTCTTTTTGTTCCTTTACGAATACACTCCAATCTTTCATTACATCAACTTTAGGATTTACATTTATTCTTTCTATAAATGAATCTATCAATTCTTTCTTTGAGCGTAATGCCAAACTTGATTTGATTGCTTTGTCGATTGATCCTAAAATTTCTTTATCTGTGCAATTCGTTTTATGATATTTCGCTACTAACATCAATATATAATCTATGTTTACTTCAACCTGTTTTACAAGGTCCATTTCAAACACAATATCATCTTTTATGCTTTCTGAATCTTTATTATCAGGTTTATACTGGTCATATAAATCAACATACAATCCTATATAGTCTTGAAAATCTCTTTCTGAAAGTATTTCGTTTCCTTTAAATCTATCAAATGATGACAAGATGTTTTTTAATCTCAATATGTTGCCCATAGCGATTATGAATTCTTTTTCGTTTGTTTCTCCTGTGATTCTTTCACCTAAAGGATATTTTTGAATAAGTTCTGCTATTCTTTCTTCATAACCTTTTTGTTGTCTACCTTTTTCATCTTCATAACCATAATAATAATCTTCATATGATTTTAGTAATACTATTCCACTTGCATCTTTGTCTCCGAATAATGCTATTGCATCATTTGTTTCATCTTGTAAATCTCTGAAGCATACTATATTTCCATACGATTTTACTGCATTTAATATTCTGTTCGTTCTTGAAAACGCTTGTATCAATCCATGTTGTTTTAAATTCTTGTCAACCCACAATGTGTTTAAAGTAGTTGCATCAAAACCCGTCAAAAACATATTGACTACTATTAACAAATCAACTTCTCTTTTCTTAACTCTGTCAGATAAGTCTTTATAATAATCTTGGAATCCGGTTCCTTCTGATGAAAAGTTTGTTTTAAATATCTTATTATAATCATCTATCGCAGAATCTAAGAATTCTCTTGAACTTTGATCTAATAAATCTGTTTCAAATCCTTCATCATCTAAAACTCCATCGCCGTTGTCTTCATTTGCAGCAAATGAATATATTGTAGCTATTGTTAAGTTTTTGTTTTTCTCTTCAAGCTGTTTTTTGAATTCAACGTAATATTTTTTCGCCATTAGTATTGAGCTTACTGCAAATATTGAATTGAATCCGTTTAATCTTTGACCTTTTAAATCATAAAAAGAATTTCTTTTTGTTTTTTGTTCAAAATGTTCTAATACATAATCTACAACTTTTTCTATTCTCTCATGTGATTGTAATACCTCTTCCGTATCTATTCCTGTTACTTTTTTGTCTTGCAAATCATCTTTTGGCTTTACTGTATTTACATAGTCAATTCTGAATGGTAATACATTTCCATCATTTATAGCATCAACTATTGTATATGTGTGTAACTTATCTCCAAAAGCTTGCTCTGTTGTACAAAAGTCAGGATTAGATTTGTTTATTGCGTTTTTTGCAAATATAGGTGTTCCTGTAAATCCAAACAAATGATACTTCTCAAAGCTTTTTACTATAGCTTTATGCATATCCCCAAATTGTGAACGATGACATTCGTCAAATATCAATACCATATGTTTTTCATATACAGGATGTACTTTATTTTTCTTTACAAATTCACTCAATTTTTGAATTGTTGTAACTATTATTTTAGACGTTGTATCCTCTAATTGTTTTTGGAGTATTTTTGTACTTCTATTTCCATTTGCTGCACCTTTTTCAAACTTGTCATATTCTTTCATTGTTTGATAATCCAAATCTTTTCTATCTACAACAAACAACACTTTATCTATATATTCTAAATTGCTAGCTATTTGTGCAGTTTTAAATGATGTTAATGTTTTACCAGAACCAGTAGTATGCCATATATACCCACCAGCTTCGATTCTTCCCATCTTTTTATAATTTTTCGAAACTTCAATTCTGTTTAATATTCTCTCAGTAGCAACTATTTGATATGGTCTCATTACAAGTAATAAATCTTCTGAAGTAAACACACAATATTTCATTAATATATTTAAGATTGTATGTTTCGAGAAGAATGTTCTCGTAAAGTCCACTAAATCTGGAATTATTTTATTATTAGCATCAGCCCAATAAGAAGTAAATTCGAAACTGTTACTCGTTTTCTTACTTTTGTTTCTTGTTGCTGATTTTTCTTTTATATGACTTTCTCTTGTAGTATTAGAGTAATACTTTGTAGTAGTTCCATTAGAAATAACAAATATTTGAACGTATTCATAAAGACCCGAACCTGCCCAGAAGCTATCTCTTTGATATCTATTTATTTGATTAAATGCTTCTTTTAAAGCAACTCCTCTTCTTTTCAATTCAATATGTACTAGAGGTAATCCATTAACTAGAACGGTTACATCATATCTATTATCATAATTTCCATCATTCTCAACATATTGATTAATAACTTGTAATCTGTTGTTATGAATATGTTTTTTATCTAGCAAATAAATATTTTTGCTAGTTCCATCATCTTTCTTTAGAACTTGGATATAATCCTCTTGAATTTTTCTAGTTTTCTCAACAATACCATCATTATTATTAGCAATATTATTATTGAAAAATCTTTGCCATTCACTATCACTGAATTTATAATCATTCAAAATTTCTAATTGATTACGAAGATTTATTACTAATGAATTTGAATCATGTATCTTCAAACGATTGTATCCTTGTTCAATAAGCATTCTAATAAATTCTGCCTCTAATGCAGCTTCACTTTGATATGCATCAAAACGTTTCTTTAAAGGTTCATATTCAGTTACAACTGTGGAATTACTCATTTCCATAACTACATTATATTTACTCATATTTTGCTCCTTAAACTTCTTTTTTTAGTTCTTTGAAAGTTAATAATTTATCTCTATAATATTCGTATTGCTTTCTGCGCGCTTCAATTTCAGCAGGTAATCCCTGAGAAATATCATTACATATTTTCTCAAACTTATCTAAAATGTTTATTATTTTTTTCTGTTCATTTATAGATGGAATTGAAATTTCGAATTTACACAACCATCCAGTGTTTAAGTTCACTTTTGCTGAACCATGCACATACTTTCTCACTTGCCCCCAAAAATTTTGAGTGTTAATCCAATGTTTTATATAAGAATTTAGCACTTTATTATTATCTTTAACTCTTAAATATCCTAAGCTAACAAACATACATAGTTCTTCATCGGTATTTACAATTACAGGATGACCTAAATTCGATCCCACTCTTGTAAATAAAACATCTCCTCTTTTAGGTTTTGCATTTTCAGTTATAGAATTATATTCTTCTCTAGAAATATATTTAACATTTTCTAAATCTAAATAGTCTTTAGATGTATTTTGTGCTGAAATAAATTTAATACCTTTTTCAACATATTTTGGAGTATGTGTCAAACCTAAATAAATATCAACAACATTATCTAGTCGAGTAATATTAGTTTTTTAATTTATTAAACTTTCTCTGTAATATGAAAATTGTTCCTGTCTAGCTTTCAGCTCTGCTGAAAGCTCTGCTGAAAGTAATGTGAAATTGTCCAATATACGGACAATTTCGCATTGTACCTCCAATGGAGGTACAGGACAATTTAATTCAAGTACAGCTTTCATAGAAGGATGTTTTATTCCAGAACCTCTATAAAAAGTTTCTATAATATTTAATTTACTTTGCATCCAATAATACAAAAATTTGTTATTTAATATATTTGTATCTGCAGACGTTGCTATTCGATTATCACCAGTAACAAACTTTCCTTTATAATATTTTACATTAGGGGTTCCCCCCCACGGAATACATACGACTTCACCTTCTGATAAATATTCTCCCGCTAATTCTTCCGTTGTATATCTATCAATTCCAGAGATTCCCGTCGACAAATAAAAAACATCTCCATCTGACCTTTCAACTTTTTCAAACTCAGAAGAAAGATAATATTTATACGTAATTACTTTTTGCTGCATCTTTGAATCTACACCATTAAATTTTTTATCCCAAATCGTAAGAGAATACAAAGGTCTAAATTCTACACCATTTAGGCAAAGAGTATTTATCAATTTATCAATTTTAACCATTTCTAGTATTACCCCCTTCTTCATTCCATTCTAAATCATTTATTGCTTGCATTAATTCCCTGTTATTTTTTATTTTATCTAAAATTCCAACAACTAGTCGATAAAATGCTGGATATTGTCTCAATGCTATATCTTCATCATATTCTCCATGTATTATATTACTTAAGTCCGAGAATAAACGATATCTATTTTCAGAAAATTCAGTCGGAACAATCGAACATTCACTATCAACATCTTTCAATATATCACTAAATTTTCTTCGCTTACCTTTCGCTGTGTGAATTTCTATATCAGCTATATTGGCTGATTCTATTATTACTTGTTCATATATTTTTCTTAAATACATAACAGCGCCCGCACCTAAGCCTTCGTTATATGCTCTATTTGCTTTTTCAATTAAATCAGAATATTTCCCATAAATTTCATTGCTTAATTTAATTCCATCTAATATCTTATATGTGCGATTTAATATACGCACATTAGGTAACAAATTTGCAAGATCAGTCTCAGAATTACTTTCAATTAAAAAATTGACAGGTACAGCAGAATCACATCTTGGACATTTCAAAACAGTATTAATACTAACAATATGTGAATTTACACCTATACACATTAAATATCTATTATTTGACATAAAAGAAAGTACATCATTACACCTTTTGCAATAAAAAGGTAAAGTAACTACTCCAACATTTATTTTTTTAAATTGGCCGGGTTTTAAATTTCTTTCTAAAAAATTGTCAACTTGCACATAATCTTCTGACGGTTCTTTCGACATAACATCTGACAATCTCATCTTACACCTCTAACTCTGAAATAATCTTATTTATTTCGTCACGAAGCATTTGTTCTCGAAGAACGATTTCTTCTATTTGTTTGTTAAGTTCTACTATATCTATTTTTTCTCTTGCATCCTCTTTTTCTACATAAGTAGATACAGACAAATTATAATCTTTCTCAGCTATTTCTTTATTTGATACCAACTTTGCTACATATTCTTTATCTCTTCTTTTATCAAACACACTTACAACATTATCAATATTTTCATCGGATAATTTGTTATTATTAGTTACCTTCACGCATTCTTTTGAAGCATCTATAAATAATACACTATTATCTTTTTTACTCTTCTTTAAAACCATAATACATGTTGCTATTGAAGTTCCGAAGAATAAATTATCTGGTAACTGTATAATGCAATCAACAAAGTTATTATCTACTAAATATTTTCTGATTTTTTGTTCAGCTCCACCTCTATACAAAATACCAGGGAAGCAAACTATTGAAGCAGTTCCATTTGTAGCAAGCCACGAAAGAGAATGCATAATAAAAGCAAAATCTGCTTTTGACTTTGGAGCTAACACACCAGCTGGCGAATAACGTGGATCATTTATTAAAAGCGGATCTTCATCTCCAGCCCATTTTATAGAATAAGGTGGATTAGAAACTATTACCTCAAATGGTTCATCATCCCAATGTTGAGGTGATACTAAAGTATCTTCACAAGCAATGTCAAACTTGTCATATCCAACATCATGTAAAAACATGTTTATTCTGCAAAGGTTATATGTTGTAAGATTTACTTCTTGTCCATAGAAACCATTCCTTACATTTTCTTTACCTAATATCTTGGCTGCTTTTAAAAGCAAGGAACCAGAACCACAAGCAGGATCGTAAACTTTATTTACTGACTTTTTACCTAATACAGCAAGTCTTGTTAAAAGTTCACTAACCTCTTGAGGCGTATAAAATTCTCCACCTGATTTTCCTGCATTTGAAGCATACATCGACATCAAAAACTCGTAAGCATCACCAAAAGCATCTATAGAATTATCTTGGTAATTTCCTAAATTGATATTTGCAATACCATCAAGAATCTTAACTAGCTTGTCATTTCTTTTTCCAACAGTTGCACCTAATTTATTACTGTTAACATCCAAATCAGCAAACAATCCTGCAAAATCATCTTCACTTTCAGCACCTTTAGCCGAATTTTCAATATTATTAAATATATTTTCAAGAGTTTCATTCAAATTCTCATCAGACTTAGCTCTTTTACAAACATTACAGAACAACTCTGAAGGTAGTATGAAAAAACCTTTTTCCTTAACAAGGTTTTCTCTTTCTGATTCAGCCATTTCATCAGAAATTTGTGCATAGTGAAAATCTTTGTCCCCAGCTTTTCTCTCACCTTCATTTATGTAATTCGTTATATTTTCTGAAATATATCTATAAAACATTATACCTAAAATATATTGTTTAAAATCCCATCCATCAACAGAACCTCTCAAATCATCAGCAATAGACCATATAGCCTTATGAAGTTCTTCTCTTTCTCTAACATTTCTATTATTTGACATTTTTACTTCCCCTCTTTCGTAAATCTATACAGGTAGAGTTTATCATAAAAAGACAAAAAAATAAAACCTCAAAGAGGTTTTATCTTGATAATTCTATTACTATTCCATTCTTATTTCTGTCTCCGGTAATCCGATTCTACTTAAATAATTAGCGAATCTCTGACTTAAGGCTTCTTTAAACAATTCCTCTAATCTAAACTCAAAATTTGCTTTTAAACTCTTATGATTTATTATCTGTTCAACATTTACCGTAAAATAATGTTTAAAATCAACTACATACTCGATATATTTATCAGAAGAAATTTGTATTTTCATATAATGATATCTAGGGTCTCTATTTTGCTTTATTTTGTTAACATCACCACTGTTTATATTCTTATATTTCAAACCTAAATTTTCCAAATGATTTCCATTTCTTATATCTTCTAATAAATATACTGGAGCTACAATAACAGACAATAAATATTGATGATTAAACGTTTCGCCGTTCTTCAACACATTACTTCTATTATTGTAGTGTTGAGTAGCATCACATTCCTGAGTTAAAACAACAACCAAAGGAAACTCTATTAATGACACTTCTATATTTCCCTCTGTTTGCTTAAAACTTTCTAAATAGTCTACATTTTTTATAAAATCACCCTGGTGTAACAATTCATCATATTGCTCTGTGACTTTTGTTAAAATTTCCCATTTGCTTTTTTCTTCAACCTTACCCATTTATTATACTTCCTCTTATTGTTTTTCGTATCGGCTTATTATTTTTATACTTTGTCAAATCTACTTTTACTTCATTAAAGTTTTTTTCTACTTTCGGAAGATTAAACTCTGTATTAATTGAATTTTGGTTAAATAAATAACTACTTTCTGTATTATTGTTCTTTAAGTTGTAATTCGGCTCCGACATCATCTAATACACCCCTAAAATCATCTGTTATCGACTGTTCAAATAAGTCGTTAATTTGTTTATTCCACTTTGCTACTATTTCTTCCAAATTTACGTTTTGAACTATATTGTTTGTATAAGCATCAAAATCTAAAACAAAAGCATCTTTCACTCTATCAGAAGGATGATATTGATTATGAATACCATGTTGAAATCTTATGATATAATCATCAAATTTTATATCTGATACGGTTATTGATTGTAATAATGTACCATTATAATTAATTTTTTGATTTTCTAATAGTTGAGAATTAATATATTTCTCCCAAGCAATATCACCAAAACCTGTACATTCTAAATAATTTATATATCTTAAACCAATTCTAGATATAGATACATTTGAAACAATTGTTTTTAGAACTGTAATATCATCTTTTAATACTTCAGAATTATTATATTTAGAATAATCTATAACCAAAGCATTAGGTTCTATAATCAAAGCTGCACTTTGATTCTTTTTTCTAAAAATATATTTCTTTAATTCACGCTCATTTGTCTTAATTGTTTCATCATTAAGATTAAATGTAAAATCTGTATTTTTAATAGTTTGCAATGGTTCCAATATTTCAAATTTCGTTTTTAATTCGTCTATATTCTTTTTTGACATAATTTGTTCAAACACTTTTTCATCCGAAAAAAAATCTATTCTAAAAATAACATTTTTAAGAAAATTTCTTTTATACTCTTTACTCATATCTACTCCTCCTTATTGATTATATATCACAATGTCACCCATTTTTCAATATCATCTCATAGATATGATTTATCATTATTTTGCTTTCTAATCATCTTCTTTATTATCACGATTTCACATTTTCTTCTATTCCTATCTCCACCCACTCCCACATATTACAACACTTCACTTTCGTTCCATTCACCATTTCTTTGTCATACGACGTGTGCAAGTGGCCATGTATGCAATGCGGCACTTTGTTTTTAAACAAATAATACGTTATTCCAAACAAGCCTTGATGCGCGACATCGTTCCTGTCTCTGAATCCATAAGGCGCATCGTGACTCACCAGAATATCAACCTTTGGCTTGTCCGCCAGAAACTCTATACTTTCTTTTTGTGTGAACGATGGAAAATCGTCTGGTT
>CAYXPV010000028.1:0-11603 GCA_964467285.1 uncultured Oscillospiraceae bacterium | reverse complement strand
TATGTGATGATGTTCTGTATATCTGTCAAACGTTGGAAAGATCAATACGCAGGAAATCCTTTAAACGAATATTTTTTGTTTGCTGCAAAGACTGTAGTGCTCTTTGCAATTCTCTGTGCTGCCGAATGCATTCAGACTTTTTTAGGGACTATAGTTCTGAAGAGCATGTTTTAAGCGGACAGATTTAAATAATAAAGTGAGGTATTTTAGTAATGAACGCACTAATGTGTGATTTTGTATATTACTTGGAAAACGATAAAAAGGTTGCAAAAAACACCTTGCAATCATACACAAGGGACATAAAACAGTTTTCCGATTACATAGAATCAAAGAAAATCGAAGTAGAATATGTCAACAATAAAGACATCGAAAACTATGTAAACCACATGCAAACAGAAGGCAAAGCCGCCTCATCGGTTTCCAGATCTCTGGCATCCGTAAGAGCTTTGTACGGCTATCTTCTTTTGAAGGGGAAAGTGGCTCAAGACCCCACCTACAAGCTGAAAACTCCCAAAACAGAAAAAAAGCTTCCTCAGATTCTCTCCACAAGTGAAGTCGACACTTTGCTCAGATGCCCCGACTGTTCCAATACAAAAGGAATTCGCGACAAAGCAATGTTGGAGCTTTTGTATGCTACAGGAATTAAAGTTTCGGAACTTATTGCCCTTAACGTTTCCGATATAGACCTTGACATCGGTTACCTTAAATGCATAGGCGACAATGACATTCGAATCATCCCTTTGGGAAAAACAGCAATCAAGGCTCTCAAAGATTACATAACAAGTTCAAGAATTATGATGATTGCTTTACCGGAAGAAGCTGCATTATTTGTAAACTGCAACGGAAATCGAATGACAAGACAAGGTTTCTGGAAGCTTATCAAATCATATGCAAGCTTAGCACATATTCACAAAGACATTACACCCCACACCTTAAGACATTCTTTTGCCGCACACCTGTTGGAAAACGGTGCCGACCTCGCTTCCATTCAGGAAATGCTTGGTCATAAAGATATAGTGTCAACCCAGGTGTACGCCAAACTTATGAAAAATCACATAAGGGAAGTTTACAATAAAGCTCATCCCCGTGCCTAGACTAATCATTGTTTATAATGCAATGATAAAAAGACGGTACCCGTACAGACAATAACGCTGTACGGGTACTGATTTTTTATTTTACTACTACACCTTTTTTCAAAATTAAATTAGCATAAAGTGCTGTTTCGCCGGTCATAACAACAGCATATGCTTTGGAAGCTCTTTCATAAAAAGCAAACCTCTCCACTTCCTCCGGCTGTTCGGTAGTATGAGGAGCAATTATCCTTTTATACTCATCCCAAATGGGTGTTTCTACCGCATCACCGGGAACCTTTTGCATAAGATATACAGGCTTTGCATAAGTATCTAAAGGCATAAGCTTAAGCATTGCTTCAAGTACTTCACAGGCTCCATGTCCGTCCAGACGGATACATCTGGAATTGGTGGATGCACCGGGAAAGTTACCGTCACCAATTACGATTTCATCACCGTGCCCCATTTCCATCATTACTTTTAACAGTTCGGGAGAAAGGATGTCGGGAATACCTTTTAACATTTCAGATTACCTCTTTTCTAAGTTAAGTATATTATTAGAACTTCAATTATATTTTAATGCTTTTTGTTTCTAATGTCAATAAAAATGCCCAAGATGCAAATTGGCATCTTGGGCGTTGCTCTGTGCTGAACTCTATTATTTACAGCAACAATTGTTTTCCGCATTGAATGAACTTTTTTCCGGTGGGAAAAATTCATCAACCGGGAAATGAAGCTTTTCAAAAAGTTCGCAGGGATTGCTTTCTGTAGATACGGAACATTCACTCTGGGGAACACAGAAGTCAATAACCGGTATAAGAAGCTGTACATCTCTTACAAGGCGCACAATAGTAAATAAGCCGAGGGTTACCAGAACCTTGCGGTAGTCATCGGAATCAACAAGATCATCATCAAACACCTTGCAAATAGTTTCAGGCACGGCATTTACATCTGTTTCTCCGCAACAGCAGCAACATTTATCGGCAGGCTCAACTATTTTTGCACCCAACGCAATGGGGTCTACCACTTCTGTGTGTGACAACATTTAGTTCCACCTGATGCTCTGTTCCTCCTTATTGACTGAGCCTTGCGATAAATATCTTCTGATATTATAGCCATTTCCGGTCTTAAATGATAGTATCTTTCATCATCCGGCACCCGTCGCTTCTGCCCAAGGAGAAAATCAAGGGTTTCGGTTTTGTTATTTATAAGAGTTCCTGCGTAAATAGGATTTTCCAGTATTCGACCTACCGTTTTGGGGTTCCAACTTCCGCCACACTTAGAAGGTATACCAATATCATTTAGTCTGGAGGATATTTTTCTTAATCCCATTCCTTCCGTCACATACATACGATAAATTTCTCGCACTACATTAGCCTCCGACGGATTAATTGTCAAAGAGTATGTATCTTTCTTGTCATATCCGTATATGGAATTGGGAACTCTGCCCCATTTGGCACCCTGTTTTTTTCCAAAAATTATTTTTTTAGACAGGGCACAGGACTCTTCCTGAGCAAGTGCCGCAAAAAGTGTAAGAACAAATTCCGACTCCCCCAAAACTTTTTGGTTTGCACCCACAAAAATCACATCTACATCTCGTGACTTCAAAGTCCTTATTCCTGTAAGAAAATCCAAAGTGTTTCTCGCAAATCTGCTTATATCCTTTACGAGAACCGCATCAAACTCCCCTTTTTTACTGTCCTCAAGAAGATTCATAAACTCCTTTCGCTGTAGCATACTTTTACCGCTTATTCCACGGTCTGCATATATTTTTACAAGAACATCGTTTCTTTTATTTACGTAATCCTCAAAAAATCTTCTCTGATTAACAAGAGAATTAAGTTGCTCATCACTGCCTGTAGACACTCTGCAATATGCCGCATACCTCATAAAATAATGTATATTGTTTTTGTTGAAAACATAAAAACACCTCCGAACAATTATATTCGAAGGTGTTTTGTATTATTCTTTTCCGTAATAAATATTTACATCGAATAACTCAACAAGGCTCAAAATACCGGCTGTATTGAGTTTGTTTATCTCAAGCTCAAAGGCATCTCTTTCTTCCACAGTCATTTCATCGAGAATTGCAGTAATTTCCATTATCTCTGACACATAGGTACCACGCACATATTTATTGGTTACTATAAATCCGTCATCTCTCATGGCAAGAACCTTTGTGGCACAAGTCTTAAGATGATTATATATTACAGTTCCTTTTTCATCAAATGCAAGAATTTCTAGTTCTTCGGCATCAGCCATATCACTAAGAACAAATTCGAGATCTTCATAAATTTTGGAACTGTTCGTTATCTCTTCCTCTGTATATCTGGGATTCCATTTCGCATAGAAGGTCAAATTATCAGCTGAACCCGTTTCAATTCTCTTTACGGGGTCACCCGAATAATCCACACTTGTATACCAACCACCAAATACCTCCATTTGTGTACCGCCGAGAACCGGAAGTGTATAAGGAAGCTGAGATGCTGTATAAACAGTTTTTGCGTTTTCGGTAAGCTCGCCTATACCGCCAAGTTCATAGGTAATCGTGTATTCTACCTCCGGCGCAGGAGGCTCAGGTTCGGGAGTAGAAGTACTGCCGGAACTATTGCCGGAACCACTGCCAGAACTATTGCCGGAACCGCTGCCAGAACTACTGCCGGAGCCACTACCGGAACCGCTGCCGGAGCCACCGGTGGAGTCGCTGCCACCGGGTCTGATACCTCCGGGCAATGTAGTATTCGACGAACCGCTTGTGGGGGTGTCGGGCTTTGCTTCCTTGATAACCACAAAATCATCCAGTGCAAAGGCAAGCTCGCCTCTTGTCATATTTTGGGTTGCTCTGAATTTGTTTCCTTCTTCAAGAGAAATATAACCTTTTGAAATTATATCCTCAACATAAGGTTTCGCCCAAACAGATACCTTGTCTGCTATTACAATTTTTTTATCTTCTGCTTTAGGTGCTTCTCCCGGATTGTCAGTACTTGTTGCCGGAGTCTTCTCTTCTTTTTTTTCTTTTGCTAAAATTTTGCTTAATATCACACAAACCTGTTCTCTTGTTATGTAATCCGTAGGACCGAACTTTCCGTTTCCGTAGCCTGTGATATAACCTTCATGAATGGCAGGTAAAATATAGACATAATACCACTGGTCATTATGAACATCAGTGAAGATGTTATCTGCCATTACCTCATATCCAAAAGTAGTGTTGACCATTTTACAAAATTCTGCTCGGGTTACAGAATTATTAGGAGCATACTTATATGTTCCGTCATCCTGAGGAATACCGCTGACAACACCACCTTTTACGAGCTTATCAATACTTTTGCCAAGGTCTGTGTTGTAATCCACATCTGTCATTTTTACTTCTGCCGCAAAACTGTTGAGTGCAATAGTCATAACAAGCAGAAACATAAAAACAGAAACTATTTTTTTCATTTTCCTTTCATCCTTTCTTGCGACACAGAAAAATCTGTGCAAAAAACACTATGCCTTCACTAATAATACTTTTGAAAAAGGCAAAAGGTTGCACTTTTCAAAAATATTTATTTTTAAACAGTCAAGGCGAGAGAATATACTCTCGCCTTTTATAAATTATCTCTTAAACATTAGTGATAATAACGGAGATATCTCTGAAGTGCTATAGTGTGTGTACCTGTTTCATAGCCTTTGATTTCTTTGCTTTCAACTGTACCCTTATATGCATCTACATAGTACACTTGCTTGTCGGCTTCAGGAGTGTATGCATAACTCTTAATCTTTGCTTCTACCTTTGCCATAGCATCTTCTATCTTGGAAACACCTATGTGCTTGGGTGCATCAAAGATTGCAGTTACCATATCATCAAAATCAAATGCATCTTCGCCGTTTTCAAGAATAATCTGATAAATCTTATACTCGTTTCCGTTAGCATAGATACCCATATTTGCAAAGTCTATGATGCTTGTGTAATCCTTATCCAAGTATTCAGCGTAAAGATCCTCGCCCTTTTCAATCTTGTCGGAGAACTTGTTGTAAAGGCTTTCTATCTTTCCGTTAATATCAAGAATATCTTCCAGAGTATAACCCTTGGGAAGCTCACCGTTTTCGATGAAGTTCATTATAACATCATTTACCTTGTTTGCATATGTTCCTACAAGCAGAGAAGCAGAATCAAGTCTGTCTTCAATTGTGTATGTATCTACACTGCCATAGAATGTAACGGCATCATGTACAAGAACCTGAAGCATAAGCATATTGTCGTAATATTCCATTACGTCGTCTTTAAGCTTATAGCCACTCTTATACTCGGTTTCCTCACCTGTTCTGCCAAAGATAAGTGCGAAGTAATCCATATCTACAAGTCTTTGAGCGTAAGGATTGCTGCTTACAGGAATCTTACTCTGAGAGTTAATCTTATCTCTGAGCTTACCGCTGAGAGTTGTGTAGTACTTGTCAATTATCTCCATATAGTTAATGCGTGTTGCAGGTGAGGTGGAGAATTTGTATTCGGTACCTTCGATGCCTGCATCAAGGTCTGCATTAAGCTTAGCTATTGATTCGTCCATCGAAGCACAGAATACTTCAAGATACTTTTCTACATATTCCTTTGCAACATCTCTGCCCACAAAATCAACTATCTTCTTAATCTTTGCAGGAAGAACATCTGCGGCAAGAGAATCGTAATCATATTTGTGCATTATGGAATCAAGGACTTCTATAAATACAAGATTTTCTTCATTCACTCTTACACCGTTGCCGGATACAAAGTCATTGATGGGGCCGTTGTATGCATCGGTCTTCTTAATTGCTGCAACTGCATCATCGGCATAGTCCGGAATAGCATTATGAAGAAGAGTTCTGTCTGCACCGGAGATAAAGTCATCAATGAGCTTTTCTTCGTACCACACAAGCTTTTCATCAATGTATGACTTAAGCTCGGAAGCAATTGTATGATTGAGATATGCTTCAACAGTATCATCAAAATATGAATCAAAGTGGTCTGTCATAAGTTGATCGTAATTTCTATCAAAGTAAGAATCATACTTTTCTTCAAATGCTTTGTTGTATTCTGCTACAACGTCATCGTATACTTCAGGATAATCGGTCTTAAGTGTGCCATCTATGTATTTGTCAACCGCTTCATCGGCAGTAACATAGATAATACCCTCTCTTGAAAGATAGCGTTCCACTGCAGTTATTAACGAATCTCTTATCTGAGAATCATTAAGCATCTTGGTAGTATCTTTCTTTAGATCTGCCTTAAGAGCAGCTTTAATGTCATTCTTAAGGGTTGCATCGCCTGTGTTGGAGAGAATCTTGTCCTTAATGATATCTTTGGATTTTGCATCTGTAAGCAGTCTTTCTCTTAAGCCTTCGTCTGCAATAAGCTCTGCATGAACATGGTCATTGGAGATAAGGTCTGCTATAAACTCATCATCGTGAATATGGTTATTTACATATGAGTCAATTTCGTCGGTTATAAACTGCTTTGTGATAAGCTTATGAAGGGGTATCGGAACATTGGGATTCATAATGTTGCCATCAGTATCCACAACTCCTTTGGAAGCCGCCTTGTCTATAGCCATCTGATAAAGGTCATAGCCCTGGTCTTTAATCTGACCGTTGATTCTGTTCAGAGTCTCTCCAAGATTGGTAAGCATATCAAGGTATGACTTGCCGATATCTGTCTTGGAATCGTAGGAAACAGTCACGGTGAAATCAAGCTTGCTTAAATCCACGCCCTTAATCTGCAGGTCTGTTGTGTATTCCAAAGCTACATATCTGGTAAAGAGGTGGATATCCATATCGGAAGTTACGGTAACTTCTTCGGGAATAAACTTAACCCATTCGCCATCCTTCTGATACCAGAGCTCAGGAGCAATTTCGTGAATTACGCCGTCGGAATCGGTGTAACCTTCCTGTACGTTATATTCCGAAGGCAGCATACCAAGCTCTCTGTCAACATCTGCCTGGGTAAGTGTTGCACCATGTTCAACAATCATCTTACCATCGTCGCCGTCATCGGAAGTAGGCTTGTTACCTGTACGCTTTGTTCCAAGATAGAACTGTACTGTATAATCTTTCCACTTAGCATAGTATGTCTTGTTGCCGGTTGAACCTGCGGCAAGCTCTGTTACAGGGTCACCTGTACATTCTTCGTTTTCGTACCATCCGAGGAAGGGAACATCACCCTTGACCGGTGTGGGGAGTGTGTAAGGCAGAAGAGATGATGCTGTATATGTATTCCACTGTGTACCGTCAAGTTCACCGCCGTTGAGTTCATATTTAATTGTGTATGAATCCTCGGGCTCTTCGCTTGCTTCCCATTTAGCATAGAAAGTCTTGTCACCTGTTGAACCTGCGGTAATCTTTTCTACAGGGTCACCTGTAAGATCAAAATTAGCATACCATCCTTTGAATTCATATCCGTCCCTTGTGGGTTCGGGAAGTATAATGTCGGCATCTTCTACTGTATATTTTGTCTTCGGTGTAACGTCAAAAGTACCGCCGTTGAGTTCATATGTGATTGTATACTCAATGGGAGTTTCAATTACGAAGATTTCCATATCGCCTGTGGGCACATATGTTGTTGTAACAGGTGTGCCTGTGCCATCTGATTTTGTGTTAAAGGTTACGGTATATCCGGGCTTGCTTGCAGCTGCTTCCATTGCAGTCTTAAGGTCTACATTGGTGTTAAGTGCATTGTTTTCGGTTACATCGTAATCATTACCCTTAAATGTAATTTTATATACATCCAAATCGGGTGCAACGTATTTCCAGTTTGCATAATAGGTCTTATTCTTTGCATCTGCAGTATCAAGAATTGTTACGGCTTCTCCGCTGAAATCAGAAGTTTCATACCATCCAAGGAAGTCGTAACCATCCTTTTGGGGTTCAGGAAGTTCATAATCGTCATCTTCTACTGTGTAGAATGTTTTCTGTGTGACGTCAAGTTCACCGCCGTCAAGCTCATATGTAATGTAATATACAGTTGCTTCCCACTTTGCGGTATAGGTCTTATCATCTGCATCTGCTGTGTCAAGAACTTCTACCTTATCTTCTCCTACATACCAACCGAGGAAGTCATAATTTGCCTTTTCGGGGGTAGGAAGTGTGTAGTCAGCATCTTCTACTGTATATTTTGTCTTCTGATTACCGTCAAGTTTACCGCCATCAAGCACGTATGTAATGGTGTATTCAGTAGCTTTCCACTTTGCTTTATATGTCTTGTCTTCTGCATCTGCTGTGTCAAGAACTTCTACCTTATCTTCTCCTACATACCAACCGAGGAAGTCATAATTTGCCTTTTCGGGGGTAGGAAGTGTATAATCTGCATCTTCTACTGTATATTTTGTCTTCTGATTACCGTCAAGTTCACCGCCGTCAAGCTCATATTTAATTGTATAATCATTTGTATTTTCCACAGCGTAGAATATCATATCGCCTGTGGGCTTGGTAGCTGTGGTAACGTTTTCGCCTGTACCATCTGCCTTTGTATTAAAGGTTACAGTATAGCCGCTCTTGTTTGCAGCTTTGTTCATTTCAGCAACAAGTGCTGCATTGGAAGAAAGTGCATTTCCTGCGGTAATGTTATAGGGAACACCGTTAAAGGTTACCACATATGTTGCCGCATTGAGCTGTACCTCTTGTTTCTTTGTTTCGTACTTTGTTGCAATCACAGGATTGTTCAAAGGCTTGGATGCCACGATTTCCACATATGTGTACTCAAAGGTTTCCACGCCGCTTGCAGTAGGAGCCTTGGTGAATTTAAGAGTTGCAAGTACGTTGCTCTTTGCGGCAAGGTCATCGGCTGTAATCGACACAGTATTGTTGTACCATGAAACATATCCGTCGGTTGCAGAGAAGTTACCTGCAAATTCCGATGAACCACTGACAAAGGTAAGTTTATTGTCGGGATGCTTATATCTTAATGCAAATGCTGCAATATCGTCAATATCTGCAGGTATTGCACTGAGCATTACCTTAACGGTTACAGCATCGCCGTTCACTTCGTAGCCGAAGGAAAGAACAGAGTTGTCAAGTACCCATTTTGCATAATAGGTCTTGTCTCCGGTTGAACCTGCGGCAATCTTTTCTACAGGATCACCTGTAAGACCGCTATTATCATACCATCCTTTGAACACATATCCGTCCCTTGTGGGTACAGTAAGTGTGATTTCGTCTTCTATGGTATATTTGCCGTCAGCAACTGTGTTTCCGCCGTTTTCTTCATATACGATATCATACTCAATTGCTTCTTCCACAACATAGATTGTCATATCGCCCTGAGGTGTGGTATCTGTTGTAACAGGTGTACCGCTGCCGTCTGCACTTGTGTTAAAGGTTACGGTGTAACCGGGCTTATTTGCAGCTTCATTCATAGCACGGGCAAGGTCTGTGTTTACAGAAAGGGTATTACCTGCGGTAATGTTATAGGGAACACCGTTAAAGGTTACCACATATGTTGCCGCATTGAGCTGTACCTCTTGTTTCTTTGTTTCGTACTTTGTTGCAATCACAGGATTGTTCAAAGGCTTGGATGCCACGATTTCCACATATGTGTACTCAAAGGTTTCCACGCCGCTTGCAGTAGGAGCCTTGGTGAATTTAAGAGTTGCAAGTACGTTGCTCTTTGCGGCAAGGTCATCGGCTGTAATCGACACAGTATTGTTGTACCATGAAACATATCCGTCGGTTGCAGAGAAGTTACCTGCAAATTCCGATGAACCACTGACAAAGGTAAGTTTATTGTCGGGATGCTTATATCTTAATGCAAATGCTGCAATATCGTCAATATCTGCAGGTATTGCACTGAGCATTACCTTAACGGTTACAGCATCGCCGTTCACTTCGTAGCCGAAGGAAAGAACAGAGTTGTCAAGTACCCATTTTGCATAATAGGTCTTGTCTCCGGTTGAACCTGCGGCAATCTTTTCTACAGGATCACCTGTAAGACCGCTATTATCATACCATCCTTTGAACACATATCCGTCCCTTGTGGGTACAGTAAGTGTGATTTCGTCTTCTATGGTATATTTGCCGTCAGCAACTGTGTTTCCGCCGTTTTCTTCATATACGATATCATACTCAATTGCTTCTTCCACAACATAGATTGTCATATCGCCCTGAGGTGTGGTATCTGTTGTAACAGGTGTACCGCTGCCATCCGCTGCTGTATTGAATGTTACGTTATAGCCATTCTTTTCTGCCGCTTCGTCCATAGCATTCTTAAGAGCAGTGTTGGAGGAGAGCTTTTCTCCCTTAACAACCTCATAAGGGGTCGTAGAATTGTTAAATGTTATTTTGTAAGTCGGAGAAGAAGGATCTACATATGTCCACTTTGCATAATAGGTCTTGTCTCCGGTTGAACCTTTGGTAATCTTATTCACGGGATTACCTACAAAACCGTTATTATCATACCAACCGCCAAAAACATAGTCTGTCTTTGTAGGTGTAGGAAGTGTATAGTCTTCATCTTCAACTGTATACTTTGTTTTGGGAATTACATTAACAAAAGTACCGCCATTGGTTTCAAATGTAATTGTGTATTCAATCAGCTTCTGTGCTGCTACGATTTCCATATCACCGTTTGCTACGGTTTTCTTGGTGATTATTGTATCGTCATCACCCTTGATACGGAAGTCATCAGCTTCATATCCCTTGGGATATGTGGTGTTATCCATAGCATCGCCAAGCTTATTGCCCTGACCGTCTACAGCATCACCAATCTCTTCGCCTTCTGTTACTGTATAGGTCTTGCCGTCATACTTAATGGTATACTGTTCGTATGTTCTTTCAACAATCTTTGCATAGTATGTCTTGTTTTCTGCATCTTTTGTGTTAAGTACAGTTACAGGTCTACCTGTAAAGCTTGCATTATCATACCAACCCTTGAAGACATAATCTTCGTTTGGAACCTTAGGGGTAGGAAGTTCATAGTTACCGTCTTCCACGGTATAGGTTCCCTTGGCTATTACACCGTCCATATTACCATTTTCACCGGGCACATATGTGATTGTATATGTTACAATATCCCAGTTGGCATTAAAGGTCTTGTTGCCCTTGGAGCCTGCGGGAACTTTTGTGGCAGGATTGCCGTCTTCATCGGTCCAGCCTGCAAAGTTGTAACCTTTTTTAACGACAGTTGTGGGAAGGGTAATATCTCCATCCTCAACATTGAAAGTCTTATCATAAGAGCCTTCTATTGTACCGCCGTTTAAGTTATAGTCAATTTTATATTCAATAGGAGTTTTGATTGCATAAATAGGAAGATCTTCTGCACCGACAGTTGTTCCGTCTATTGTAACTTCTTTACCGGTTCCGTCTTCCTTGGTGTTGAACACGGTATTGTAGCCTGCTTCTTTATTATCGTCAACAGCATCCTGCATCTTATCTTTAAGAACAGTATCGACATTGATCTTTTCACCATAAGGAAGTTCAACTTCGTGTCCGTCAAAGCTTACCTTATACTTATTTCTTGTGTAGTATGCTTTAAGCACAAGGCTACCCTTATTTGTACCGCTAAGTACAGAATCGGGATGGGTAGAATCA
>CAYXPV010000027.1:0-11642 GCA_964467285.1 uncultured Oscillospiraceae bacterium | reverse complement strand
AAAATGCTTTCTGCACCACTCTTGGTAAGGTGTGCATCGGGGAAAAGGAATCTTCCTGCAATACCTATAAATACTGCAACCGCAAGAGAAATAACAACCCATACCATTGCGATTCTTCTGGACATCTTAAGTTCTTTTTCTTCACGGATTGCCATAAATCTTAAAAGAACCTGAGGCATACCAAAGTATCCCAAGCCCCATGCAAGCATAGAGCATATACTGAGCCAGCCATACTCCGTTGCAGCACCGAATACGGGCTTTCCTGCAGCATCCAGCATCTGTGTATCAACACCATTTACATTTTCAACAGCAGGTGTTGCCAAACCGAAAAATTCAAAAAATCCGGGAATTTCTTTCGCATTGTCTACTATATTACCGATACCGCCCGCAGTTACTATGCTGATAGCTACAATTACAACGAGTGCAACAATCATAACTATGCCCTGCATAAAGTCGGAAGCACTTTCTGCCAAGAATCCGCCGAGAATTGTGTAAATAAGCACGAAAGCCGCACCAAGAAGCATCATAGCTACATAGTCAGCACCAAAAAGTGTGGAGAAGAGCTTACCGCAAGTTACAAAGCAGCTTGCTGCATACACGGTAAAGAAGATAAGTATGAACAGAGCTGCAATTGTCATAATAATCTTCTTATTCTCACGGAATCTGTTAGAGAAAAATTCCGGAAGGGTAATTGAATTGTTTGCTCTGATACTGTATCTGCGAAGTCTTTTTGACACGAGAAGCCAGTTAAGATATGTACCGATTGCAAGACCGATTGCCGTCCATGCAGCATCTGCAAGACCGCACCAATACGCCACACCGGGAAGCCCCATAAGAAGCCAACCACTCATATCGGATGCTTCTGCACTCATAGCTGTTACCCAAGGGCCTAAAGAACGTCCGCCCAGATAATAGTTTTCAGCATTTTTGTTTGCTCTTTTAGCAAAAACAATACCTATGGCAATAACAATTGCCATATAAACTGCCATAGCAATAAAATATTGCATTGAATTTGACATAAATCAAACCTCCATTTCTAATATGGTTGCCATTATAACACAAAAAAAAGCAAAAATCAATACAGAACGAAGTATAGACTATATTCTGTACTTCGGTCTACGTTGATTTTGCTGAATTTGCACTATTGCTGAATTTATAAAACATACGATTTTACATACGAATTCCCGACAAAAATATGGGCATTGCATTCTTTGCATAGCTGGTTAAAGAATACTCACCGTTACAAAGGCACCAATCATACATAAGGGAACGCTCTGCCATGGCATACATCTTAACTACTTCACCCACGGAAAGGTCGGTACGAATCTCCCCTTTTTGCTGTCCGTCAGTTACTATTTGTCTTAAAAGTTTGTAATAAACGCGGTTTCTGTCCAAAAGGTGTTTTTCACCCTTGGTTACAAGCTGTGTGGACAAAAGACCGGACAGAAGATTTATGGCAATGGAATTTTCTATCATTGCAAAAAGCTCACGGTTTAAGAATATAAGTACATCAACCGAGTTCATATCTTGGGATATACGGGGTTTTAATTCCTCATATTTTTCATCGAAAAGAAAGGAAAGCGTGCCCAAAAGAGAGTCCTTTCCTTCAAAATAGTGATAGAAAGAACCTTTTGAGGTTTTTGATTCATATATTATTTCCTCAACGGTGGTTTCGTCATATCCTTGCTCATAAAAAAGCTTCCATGCGGCAGAAACTATTTTTCCCTTTGTATTTTTGCCGGTTTTTTTCATAATGCTTCACTCCGTCCAAAACTGTGATAAAATTATTTTACTACAAGAATTGCAAAATGTAAATATAATAAAAACTTCATAACGAAATAAAACTAAGGAGCGGATAAATCCGCTCCCTACGCTTGAAAACTCTATTTTTGACTATTTATAAGTTTAATCTCTTCGTTTCTTTTAACTTTATTAGTTGTAGTCTTTATAAGAGGAACATCGGTAACGGTAAGTCCCTTAATATACTTATACATAGGCAAAGTCTTGTTTATTTCTTTAATTTGTTGCCATATGATGTCGTGAATTTCATCGGTGGATTTATCCTTAAATTCCGCTATATCATATACAACCTTACACATTATCTTGTCATAGCTGATTCCGCCGTCCTCACTGAAACCGTATACAATACATTCGTTTACTCCTTCAATGCGGTTTACGAGAGTTTCCACCTCTTCGGGGAATATCTTTTTGCCGTTTTTAAGTACAATCATATCCTTTTTACGTCCGGTAATAAAAAGAAATCCGTCTTTATCCAGATATCCCAGGTCGCCGGTATTAAACCATCCGTCCTGAAGAACCGCCTCCGTAGCTTCCTTATTATTATAATAACCAAGCATTACGATGGGACCTTTTACTTTGATTTCACCAAAGCCGTCGGCATCTTTGTTATCTATCTTAACTTCAATGCTTCTCATGGGTATACCTACAGAACCGCTACGTACATAACGTTCGTTTTCTGCAGCTATAACAGGTGATGTTTCTGTAAGACCGTAGCCTTGAACAAGATCGATACCCATATCAATAAAGAACTTGCCGGTAGCCGGGTCAAGAGGTGCACCGCCGGAAATAATAAGACGCATTTTGCCGCCGAGAGCGTTTATAATCTGCCCGAATACCTTGCGACGGATATCTATACCCACTTTTCTGAGTCCACGGGTAATTTTGCGCATTACGCTGATAAGCTTTTCCTTGCCCTGCTTCTTAACTTCTCTTTCCACAACGCCCTTCATACCATCAAGAAGCACGGGAACACCGATAAACAACGATACGCCGTATTCAGCAAGATTCTGCTTAATGTATCTCAAACCATCGGGGAAGGTAGTCTTGGCACCACAAGACACCATAACAAGCATTCCCACCGAACCAAAAATATGGTGGAAGGGCAAAAATGCAATATTTGTATCTGTGGGGCGAATATCTTCTACCATCTGCATATCGCAAATATTGCAAGCAATACCTCGCTGGCAAAGCATAACAGCCTTGGACTTATCTGTAGTACCCGATGTAAAGAGAAGTATGGACATTGCATCGGGATCGGGATTTGCATCCACAAAGGATGTATCTCCGTTTTCCATAAGCTCCCTACCCTTTTTGAGCATATCATCAAAAGTAAGTTCGCCATCTTCTGTGGAAATCCAATGTACAACGGAAGTCTTTCCGTTTTCTCTGATTTCATTGATTTTGCTTTCGTACTTGGAATCATAGCAGAATGCCACGGCTTCACTTCTTACAAGAGAATCCTCAAGTTCGTTTACCTGAAGTTCCTTATCAAGCGGTACGGCAACATTTCCGCCAAAAAGATTTGCAAGATAACTTACCACCCACGGATAGCTGTTTCGTCCGGCAACAGCTATTCTTGCGCCTTTAAGTCCAAGCGAAAAAAGTGCGGTTCCAAAAGCATAGACATCAGCTACCAAATCGTTAAATGACTTGCTGACATACTCCTTGCTTTTTACAGAGCCTACTTTAATAAGGAAGGCTTCCTTATCGCCGTAAAGCTTTGCGGAATTCAAAACCAAATCCTTTACTGTATCAAAAATAGGAACATCTCTGAATTTATTTTTTTCCATATTTCTTCTCCCATCTAATGTTTGACATTAGATTACCACATACCGCACATTTTGTCAACTGCTAAACGCAGATTTTTCCTTTTTGTGGGAAATTGCAGTAAGAATGCCAAGCAAGCCAAAGCTTACAACCATAGAACTTCCTCCGGCACTTACAAATGGCAATGTGATACCGGTAAGGGGAATTAGTTTTGTAACGCCTGCTATAATTATAAATGCCTGTATTGCAATTGAAGTAACAATGGTAATTGCCAATGCCCTATTAAAGGAATCATTTACCTCCATGGCTATCTTGTATCCTCGGTATGCAAGCATAAAATACATCATAATAATGGCAAAGCCCATAAAAATGCCCATTTCGTAACATATTGCCGAGAAAACAAGGTCACTTTCAATAGCCGCAAGATAATAGATACCGCTTCTGCCAAGTCCTACTCCGAAGAAACCTCCCGAGCATATGGCACTTAGAGAATTATACATATGTTCCGTACCGTAAGGTTTGCCAAGTTCTTTGCTGTATTTGTAAACTTCCGGGTCGAGCCATATTTCAAATCTCTCCATTGCACGCTGAAGCGGACCTATAGAATCACCGAATTGATACACAACAAATATTGCAAGCAAAACAAGCAACCCATTGCCCACCGGCATAATCCACGGAACATCATAGGCAATCATAAGCGCCATATATACAAGGAAGAAAAGTACCGCCGTACCAAGCTCACCCTGCAAAAGGAACAAAAGCATACTTCCGTATACAATTGCAGTAGCAAGTATATCCTCCTTTGTAACTTTGTACAGCTTAGCCTTAAGTCCTTCAAGCTTTCTTTTTTTGGAGAAAATAACAGCCATGGCAAAGCAAAACGCCAACTTTATGAATTCGGAAGGCTGTATGCTTATTCCGCCGATTGTTATCCAGTTTTTAACGCCTTTTTCTACATTATCTTTTGCAAAAATCAAAGTAATAACAAAAAGCAGTGCCGCAAGACCTACATAGCCCCAAAGCAGTCTGTCCCAGATTTTTACAAATCGGTAAACAAAGTATCCGATAAAAAAGACCGCCATACCTACAAGGAACCACATAATCTGCTTTTGCGCAAGATTAAGCATTTCGGTTTCGCCGCTTGTGGCAGCTTCCTGAATACCAAGGCTGTACAATATAATGATACTGATAGAAGCCAACATAGATACAATCAAAAACGGATAGGCGTCACCAAGGTTAAATGCATAAATAAGTATGTACGCCGCGAGTATTATGGTGCAAATAACTATCATACCGAAAATGAGCTTATCTGTGCCCTCGGAGCCGGGATAAAAGAACAAAAGAGTATAGCATATGATATTGAACAAAAGCACCATAAATATGCCGCCAAATCTGAATTTCATACAGTTACTCACTCCTCGTCTTCCATAAAGGTAAATGTAACGTGACCAAAACCAAGTTTATCGCCTGTCTTTAAAGGAACGGTATAGTTCCCTATATACTTACCGTTGTACAAGGTTCCGTTGGTACTTCCCATATCCTCCAAATAATAGTCGCCATCTGCAAAAAATATCCTTGCGTGGTTAGAGGACAAAAACGGGTCCGGAATGTATACATCGCTCTTTTTACTTCTGCCGATGGTAGTATTTTCTCTTATGGCATAGGTATCATAAAGCTTAAATCCCACATCGCGCCTTCTTGCCGTAAGTTTGAGATACGCAAGGCCGTCCGTTGCCGCACGCCTTGCTCTCTGAGTATCCGATATATCCTTGTATACCATTTTTACAACCTTAAGTATAAAAATGTACACAATGACAATCAGTACGTACTTAACTATTCTTGAAGCTAATCCGAAAACAATCTCCATACTTAACTACTTCCTCTCAAGCAATTTTTTTAAATATTGTCCTGTGTAGGATTTATCACATTTTGCAACTTCTTCGGGCGTTCCCGTACAAACCACGTTTCCGCCACGGTCACCGCCTTCGGGACCTAAGTCTATGATGTGGTCGGAAATTTTTATCACATCAAGGTTATGCTCAATAACCACTACTGTATTTCCGCTGTCTGCCAGGACATTCAGCACATCTATGAGCTTGTGAACATCTGCAGAATGGAGCCCGGTTGTGGGTTCATCCAGAATGTAGAGCGTCTTGCCTGTAGACTTTCGGCTAAGCTCTGTGGCAAGTTTTACTCTTTGTGCCTCACCGCCGGAAAGCTGTGTGGAGGGCTGACCTATTTTGATATAGCCCAAGCCAACATCGTAAAGGGTTTGGAGCTTTCTGCGGATTTTGGGGATATTTTCAAAAAATTCCAATCCCTCTTCCACAGTCATATCCAGTACATCACTTATATTTTTGCCTTTGAACTTCACCTCTAGGGTTTCTCTGTTATAACGTTTTCCCTTACATACCTCGCAGGGTACATATACATCAGACAAAAAGTGCATTTCTATCTTTATGATGCCATCACCCTGGCAAGCTTCACATCTGCCGCCGCTGACATTAAAGCTGAAGCGTCCGGGACCATAACCGCGGAGCTTTGCTTCATTGGACTGGCTGAACACATTTCGTATATCCCCAAAAACTCCGGTATAGGTCGCCGGGTTTGAACGGGGTGTTCTGCCTATGGGGGACTGGTCGATGCTTATTACCTTGTCGAGATTTTCAATTCCTTCTATTGTTTTGTGTTTTCCGGCTTTTCGCCTTGCACCGTTGAGCTTTGAAGAAAGACTCTTGTTTAATATTTCATTTACAAGAGAAGATTTACCCGAACCGGAAACACCGGTAACACAAATGAACTTTCCTAAGGGGAATTTAACATCTATTCCCTTTAGATTATTCTCTTCCGCCTTTTTTACGGTAAGGTTTTTGCCGGTTCCTTTGCGGCGTTTTTCGGGGATTTCTATCTTTTTTCTTCCACTTAAATAGTCGCCGGTAAGACTGCCTTCACAGTTCATAATATCCTCAGCCGTGCCCTTTGCAACTACATATCCGCCGTGAATACCTGCGCCGGGACCTATATCTACAATATAGTCAGCAGCACGCATTGTATCTTCATCGTGCTCAACCACTATAAGAGTATTCCCAAGGTCACGAAGCTTTTGCAGTGTTGCAAGAAGCTTATCGTTATCCCTTTGATGCAAGCCAATGGAGGGCTCGTCAAGAATGTACAGAACGCCCATAAGGCTGGAACCAATCTGTGTGGCAAGACGGATTCTCTGTGCTTCACCGCCGGAGAGGGTTCCTGCACTTCTTGCCAGAGTAAGGTATTCAAGTCCAACATCTATAAGGAACTGCAGACGGGAGTTAATCTCCTTTAATATCTGCCTTGCAATTATCATTTCCGTTTCCGTAAATTCCAGAGAATCAAAGAAAGCTTTAATATCCTTGATACTCATTTCGCAGACCTCGGCAATGTTTTTGTCCCCTACGGTTACAGCCAAAACCTCGTCGCGAAGCCTTCTGCCCTTACAGGAAGGACAGGCATTGTCGCTCATAAGTGACTCAATTTCCGCCTTCATAAAGGATGAATAGGAATCCTTGTATCGACGTTTCAGTATATTGATAATACCTTCAAAGGGGTGGGTTTTTCTCTGCCCGTTAAATATGATTGTAAGGGGTTCATCATTGCCGTAGAGAATTTTGTCCATCACATCCTCGGATAAATCCTTAATTGGTGTGTTGGGGTCGAAACCGTACCTTTTGCCGAGGGCTTCCATCCATAAATTGGAATATGAGCCGTCCTCGCCGATATTTTTAAAGCCGCACACATCTATACCGCCGTCAAATATTGATTTACTTGTATCGGCAATTACCAGGTCGGGGTCAATTTCCATAAGCATACCCAAGCCAAGACATTCTCTGCAGGCACCTATGGGACTGTTGAAGGAGAAAGAACGGGGGGTCATTTCTTCAAGACTGATACCGCAGTCACGGCAGGCAAAGTTCTGATTGAATACCAGCTCACTTCCGTCCTGAAGCACCACAATAACTATGCCTCCGCCTATCTCCAGGGCGGTTTGCACAGAGTCGGTAATACGGGATATTATTCCATCTTTTATTGCTATTCTGTCTACCACAATTTCTATGGTATGACGGTTATTTTTCTCTAATACTATATCCTCGTAAAGATCGCGGATTTCGCCGTTTACCCTTACCCTTACAAAGCCGTTTTTCTTGGCATTTTCAAAGACTTTCTGGTGTGTTCCCTTCTTTTCACGGAGAACGGGGCCCAAAATCTGAAGCTTTGTACCCTCACCGAGAGCCATAATGCCGTCTACAATTTCATCTATTGACTGAGATGCAATAACCTTGCCGCACTTGGGACAATGCATAACACCGATTCTTGCAAACAGCAAACGGAAATAGTCATAGATTTCTGTCACCGTACCCACGGTAGAACGGGGATTTCGGCTGGTGGTTTTCTGATCGATACTTATAGCAGGGGAAAGTCCGTCTATATAGTCTATATCAGGCTTATCCATCTGTCCTAAGAATTGTCTTGCATAGGAAGAAAGGGACTCTACGTATCTTCTCTGTCCTTCGGCATAAATCGTGTCGAAAGCAAGAGAAGATTTTCCCGAACCGGACAAACCGGTGAATACTATAAATTTATCTCTTGGTATCTCCAAATCTATATTTTTAAGGTTGTGCTCTCTGGCACCTCGTATATATATGGTATCTTTTGGCATATTTTTACTCCATATCATTCTGCTTTTTAATTCTTGTGATTTCGTCACGGTAGCGCGCCGCCTGCTCAAACTCAAGCTCCTGAGCCGCTTTATTCATAAGGAGCGTAAGTTCTGCAATCTGTTCTTCCAAGGTCTTGGTTGCATTGTCTGTACCCTGTACTTCCTCGTCGGACACATCCGCATAAGTCTGAATAATACCACGTACATCCTTGGTAACGGATGTAGGCACAATGCCGTACTCTTCGTTGTACGCCATTTGAAGTTCCCTTCGGCGGTTGGTTTCGTCTATGGCTCTCTGCATGGAACCGGTAATTGTGTCGGCATACATTATAACCCTGCCCTCGGCATTTCGGGCGGCTCTGCCCACGGTTTGCACAAGGGAGGTTTCGCTACGAAGGAAGCCCTCTTTGTCGGCATCAAGTATGGCAACCACACTTACCTCGGGAATGTCAAGTCCTTCTCTTAAGAGGTTAATACCTACAAGTACATCAAAGACGCCAAGCCTTAAATCACGGATTATTTCCATACGCTCTATTGTTTCCACATCACTATGGAGATATTTAACTTTTATCCCCACATCGTGAAGGTAGTCCGTAAGAGATTCTGCCATTTTTTTGGTAAGAGTGGTTACAAGTACCCTCTGATTTTTGGGAACTACCTCATTTATAACACCGATTAAATCGTCAACCTGTCCCTTTACGGGGCGCACAAAGATTTCCGGGTCCACAAGTCCCGTGGGGCGGATAACCTGCTCTACCACCGCAGAAGAATGCTCTTTTTCATATTCCGCAGGTGTGGCAGATACAAATATCACCTGATTTATCTTACTTTCAAATTCCTGAAAGTTAAGTGGTCTGTTGTCAAAGGCTGAGGGCAGACGGAAACCGTAATCTACAAGAGTTGTTTTTCTGGAACGGTCACCTGCATACATTGCCCTTACCTGAGGTACGGTAACATGGGATTCGTCTATTACCAAAAGGAAATCATCGGGCATATAGTCTATGAGGGTGTAGGGTGCACTTCCCGGGGCTCTGCCGCTTATGTGACGGGAATAGTTCTCTATACCCTGACAGAAGCCTATTTCCTGCATCATTTCCAAATCGTAGTTGGTTCTCTGCTCCAATCGTTGCATTTCCAAAAGCTTATTCTCCGCCTTGAACTCTGCAAGTCTTTCGGTAAGTTCCTCCCCTATGGTCTTTATAGCCCTTTTCATCTTTTCGCTTGTAGTAGCATAGTGAGATGCAGGGAAAAGTGCAATGTATGTGCGAAACGCCAGAACCTCGCCCGTAACTGTATCTATCTCGCATATACGGTCTATTTCATCACCGAAAAATTCCACTCTTATTGCCTTTTCGCCGGAGCCTATGGGGAAGATTTCAAGAACATCGCCCCTTACCCGGAAGGAGCCTCGTTCAAGTACAAGGTCATTGCGTCTATACTGCATATCCACAAGACGCATAAGGAGTGAATCTCTGTCGTACTCGTTGCCTACACGAAGGCTCAGCATAAGGTCAAGATAGTCCTCAGGGTCACCGAGGCCGTATATACAGGACACGCTGGCAACTATTATAACGTCACGCCTTTCAAAGAGCGCCGCGGTGGCGCTGTGACGGAGTTTGTCTATTTCATCATTTATAGCGGAGTCCTTTTCGATAAAGGTATCTGTACTGGGAATATATGCTTCAGGCTGGTAGTAATCATAATAGGACACGAAATACTCCACGGCATTTTCCGGAAAAAACTCCTTAAACTCACTGCAAAGCTGCGCCGCAAGAACCTTGTTATGTGCAAGGACAAGGGTGGGTTTGTTAACCTTTTCAATGGTTTTGGCTATGGTAAAGGTTTTGCCCGAGCCGGTAACGCCCATAAGAGTCTGTCCTCTTTTGCCCTCCATAATGCCCTTTGAAAGCTCCTCGATTGCCTTAATCTGGTCACCCTTGGGCTCATAGGGGGAAACCACCTTGAAATCCGACACCTTTACCACCTCCCGAAATAAATTTATAATAACCCATTATTAAGTGTATTTTACCACAATTTTTGAAAAATAACAAGGGTGCAAAATAAAAAGACTGCACAGAAAAATCTGCACAGTCAACAAATCATAAATCAGCAAAAATATGTTATTTCTCCAAAATAGTCGTACCACTTTCTGATTATCTCTGAACTTCTGGCTTCAATAATCTTAACAATATTTTTTAAGACATTGCCCGTAATATGAGAATCATTATTACAAACATAGCACCTGCCATTTTGGGTAATCCATATTTTGGTTGCATTGGCTACCGGGCTTCCCTCGGCAACATGAACATGTATCGGCTCTAATGGTTTGTTTTCATTGGACCAAAAATACACCCAATATGAACCTATTTTAAAAATTTGAGGCATTCTGGAATCCACCTTCTTTTGAAAACTGCAAAATCAAATGTGCTGTTGAGGTTACTACCTCTTTGTATTCTTCCATTTCTTCATCAGAAAAGCCGTATATATCCTGCCAATCATACTGAGGAAGAAAACAGGTTGCATAATGAAAACAATCCTTTTCATCCGGCTTTTCTATATATACCTTAACAGTGCCGTCCGGTCTCATTTCGGAATGAACAATTTCCGTTCCGTCGCTTAATGTCATAAACGGATACATCATCTCAAGCACCTCCCAAACCACATAAAAAATAGCTTTACAATATTATAGTATCACATTTTTTGAAAAATAACAAGGGTGCAAAATAAAAATACAGAGACCATATTTTCATATAATCTCTGTAAATTTAGCTATCTGCTATTTAACTTTAATAAGAGTAAAGTACAATCCATCGTTGGCATTTCCCGTAGCAGGACTGCTCATGGTTACAGTTACAGGCATTCCGGGCTCTACTTCTACATTCTTTATATACATTTCGTTGTATACAAATATGTTGTCACTTGTGGTAAATGCCGGCTTATCGAGGATAACCTTCTGCCAGGTTTCGTCTATAAATACAGGACGCTGACCGGCTGTTATCACACAGAGTTCTGCACTCTTGTGAAGCTTGAAGGAATATAACGGCTTGGTATCCCCCACAAAACCGGGATATCTCTTGCTGTCATTTTCCTTAAGACCGTAATAGTAAGCTTTGAGCCAGGACTTTGCCGCCCCGGTTTCTGCAAAAGCATGGATAGGAGGCACAAACAAAGCACCTTCTATACCTATAATGGGGTTGATATTCTTTATCTTGTAGTTAGTATTATCCGCAAAGGCATTTACTCCGTTTTCCAAAATCCTGAAAATACTGTTTGAATTGTATGCAGAAGAAAGATTGCTTTTTGTTTCTACATCGTCGGTACATCCCTCTGTGAGAGAAGCATCAAGATCTTCAAATTCAACAGGACCCAAATATTTGAAATT
>CAYXPV010000026.1:0-11682 GCA_964467285.1 uncultured Oscillospiraceae bacterium | reverse complement strand
ATCTGCCGCATCATATGCAGCCTTTAAATATGTGTTGTAGAATGTTTCCTTTTCTGCAGGCTTATAAGTCTTAACTACAGAGTATGTAGGCTTAACGCCGATTGCATTCATGGCATCTGCCATGTTACGGTTAATGAATCTGCCCTTAATCCAGCCGGTTGCATTTTCATTAAGAGTAAATCCGTCGAATGCCAGTGCACTGCTTGTGGCAAGTATGGAAACCTCTGCATCTGCTACAACATCAAACTTAAGAAGTGTAGCATCGGAGTGAGCATTTCCGCCGGCTGCGAATACAAAGTAGTCACTGCCCTCTATTGCTTCGTCTACATAGTATACTTCGTGATAGGAAGTACTGTTTGCAGGCATTGTACAAAGTCTTGCACCGTAGGTTGTGCCAGCTTCGTCGGGAGTACCGCGAAGGTTGGTGTATATAATACCATCTGTTCTGGTTGTCTTTGCACTTGTAACTGCTGATGCAGATTTAAAGCCATTGGTTACGCCTGCATCTGCTACGATTTCGCCTTCCATTCTTGCTCCCACTACAATGTGGTCGCCTTCAACGGGAACAGGCTGTTCTGCTTCTGCCTTGAGTTCTTCAAGTGTAGTTTCTGCAGCTTCAAGTGTTGCAATGTTTGTAACATACGCCTGCTTTTCTTCGGAGAGTGCATCGTAAGCTTCTCTTGTCTCTGTGATTGCATCTTCGCTTTCAAGTGTTACCTCGCCTATTGCATCAATCTTTGCAATAACTGCAAGTACCTCTGCATCCTGAGAAAGGTCAGGTTCGACCGGCTCTTCCTCTTCACTTACAGGCTTAACAATTATAATAGGTGTTCTGTGATTTCTGTCGGAGGTATCGCCGGGTATTGTAACTGTGAGGGTTTCGCCTTCGGGAACGGTGTAGACACGAGAGTATGCATAGTTATAACTAAACATACTTCCTGCACCGCCGCTTACGGAAGCCCATGCCGTGTCAAATGACGCTTTTGCCGTGCTGTCTAATGCCGCATATTCTGCACCATAGTAGTTTTCTATAAATGCTGCCTTTGTGGCATCGGAGTAGTTGATTGCTTTGTCCCAGGAAGGCTCTACGCCGAGAAGTCTTATAGCATTGGCATAGTTGGAATTAAAATATCTTGCCTTTGCCCAGGAGGAAGTATTTTCTTCCTTTGCAAATCCGTCTATTGCAATGTCGCTTCTTATGCCGAGGATTACTACCTCTGCAGACTCTGAAAGCTCAAATTCAAGTGTGGGGTTAGCCGCATAGGACTTATCACCTGCGACTGCTGTAAAGTAGTCGTACCCTGTGAGACTTTCGTCTGCATAGTATACTTCGTGGAGCTGACCCTTAAGAGGTGCAGTCCAGGAATCTGTGGTCCATCTTGCGCCGGAAGCATTGTTTGCATCTGTTCCGCGGAAGTTGGTATATACATAACCATTGTATGAACTGTTACCTGCACTTGTAACTTTGGAGGCAGACATCTTTCCGTTTAAAACGCCGGTATCTGCTACAAATTCACTTACATATCTTGCACCGACTACAGGGTGGAAGCCTTCCATAAGTACAGGAGCAGATTTTAATTCTTCAAGCTCTGTTTCTGCAGCTTCAAGTGTTGCAATGTTTGTAACATACGCCTGCTTTTCTGTGGAAAGTGCATCGTAGGCTTCTCTTGCCTCTGTGATTGCATCTTCGCTTTCAAGTGTTACCTCGCCTATTGCATCAATCTTTGCAATTACGCTAAGGACTTCTGCATCCTCGGAAAGGTCGGGTGCTTCTTCAGCCACGGGCTTAACTACTACAATGATATCTCTTGAGGTTTTGTCTGTAGTGTTACCTGGTACGGTAATTGTCATAGTTTCCTGACCTTCGGGAAGTGTGTAGGTCTTGGAATACTTTGCTTTGTAGGTTGAGTTATTACCCAATGCAGAGCTTGTGCCAAATGTTGTCCACTGTCCGTCGAACTTGGATTTTGCGGTTTCGTCTGCACTGTCGTATGCTGCCTTAAGGTAAGTGTTGTAGAATGCATCCTTGTTTGCAGGTGCATATGTAGTTACAACAGAATACAAAGGTTTAACACCAACAGCATTCATGGCATCTGCCATATTGCGGTTTATAAATCTACCCTTTATCCAACCGTTGGCATTTTCTGCCATTTCATAGCCTGTAAATGCCATACCGGTGTTGGTGGTAATAATACTTACCTCCACATCGCTTGTAACATCAAATGTAAGGAGAGCATCTGTATATGCATTGTTGCCTGCATTGAAGGCAAAGTAGTCAAGGCCTTCAAGTGATTCATCTACATAATATATTTCATGATAGGAAGTAGAATTTGCATTGAAGTTAGCAGCCCAACGGGACCCGTAAACAGCAGCGGTTTCATCTTCATTGCCATGGAGATTGGTGTATACAATACCATTTGTAGCAGAGTGCTTTGCACTTGTAACTGCCGCAGAGGACATAAAGCCATTTGTTACACCTGCGTCTGCAACGATTTCGTCTGTGTATCTTGCACCAACGATTACGTGGTTGCCTTCTGCAAGAGTGGGTTCATCAGGAACCACCGGAGTATCGGGTTCATCGCCGCCTTCACCGTCTGCATCGGGAGTGTCGAACACTGCAATGTAGGGTATGTAATCTACCTTTCCGGTATTTTCGTTGTAGAGCTCTACTGTATCGCCTTTTTCAAATGCTTTTGTATATACATATTTATTTTCGCCACTCACAGGATTGTTGTTACGGCTGTCGTAAACCCTGAAGGGGTTATCTATATCTGTGCCGATTGTAAGCTTTGTCCAGCCTTTATCGGTGAGATGTGTAAGTTCCTTGCCGGATACTATGCTTACATTCATATCCTTGTTTACTTCTATTGTCCACCAGGGAACAATCTGATTGTCTGAACCTGTGCAGGAATCTCCGCTGTAGGAGGAAGCCTTGCCGGCAAACATTGTCATAGGCCAGCCTTTGGCACTGTCATTCTGATAGTGTGAGGGGTCTGTGGTCATAAATGTGAGACCTTCCCAACCATCGGCAACATTCTTGAATACTCTCCATGCACTTACAGAGCAAACCTGTCCGTCTTCAGCAATTTCGGAAAGCTTGTTGTTAGCTGTGCTGAGCTTCTGTGTTTCGGAAACGGTTGTTTCTCTGGTCATAGCACTTCCTGCAGGAACCACGGAGTTAACATAGTCTATGTACTGAGAATATGTCATACCGCCTACAAGTGACTTAAGCTCGCCAAGAGAGCTTTCGGGTTCATCGGGAACTACAGGTGTGTCGGGAGTTTCTCCGCCTTCGTTTCCACCACCCTGGTTACCGCTGCCGGGAAGCTCGCCGTCTTCGCCAACGGGAATTACGGCTACTATGTAACCTCTGCCCTGTGTTGCTTCGGGAGCAGGGATTATAACCTTTGCAGGTTCGTCCTCATATGCTTCGTAGAACTTGGAGTATGCTGTCTGATAGTTGAACACACTTACACCGATAGGTCTGTTTACAGGAATGTTCTCTGATGCAACATCGGGATCAAGATTGTACTTGTCTGTAAAGTAGTTAACAAGTGCTGTGTGATCCTTGGAATTTGCATTGTAGAATTCAATGTCTGCATATGTGGTTGTAATGCCAAGTGCATTTAAGTCCTTACGGGCATCATCGGCACTGGCACCGGAAACATAGGATGTCTTTGCATAGAGCTTGGAAGGAAGTGCCTCAAAGCCGTTTGCAACAAGGCTGGGTTCTGCCGCAAGAGTTACAACCACGATGCGGGCATTGTGCATTACTTCAAACTCAAAGTAGTTGCCTGCATCCTTCTTCATGGTACCGTTGGCACAGATGAAGTAGTCCCAACCCTGAAGCATAGAGTCAATGCTTCTTACAGCATGGTGTGAACCCAGTGGCTGATAGTCGGTTGTCCATCTGGAGCCAAAATCCAAGCTGTCGTTTGCAGCACCTGTAAGATTTGTGAAAAGGTTCTTGCCGCCAACGCCGGAGCTTACTGCTGTGCGGGATACAAGGTTAAGGTTTGTACCGGCATCTACAGTAAAGTTAGCATCGGAAGTAGCACCAACAACTATATGTCTTAAAGGAGTAAAGTCTATCTTGTATACGGAAGAGTCGCCCTTGGCATTCACTACGGTAATTGTGGCAACGCCGGGGAAAGTATCTTCGTATGCAGCAGTCACCTTTGTGCTGCCTTCTCTTACGGTTGCGGTGATTTCGGGGTATGTGGTAAGTCCCTCTGTTATGTAACCGTATTCATATACATTGGACTTAAAGCCATCAAGGCTTACGCCCGAAACCTTAAGGTCAAGAAGGTCTGTAGCACCGTCGTAATCGGAATAAGCCGGAGCCGCTATGGGGCTTAAGCCGTTTGCGGCGTTAAAGAGTGTTGCATCTAATGTAAAGTCACCTGCGGGAGCGGGAGCTGTGGCTTTAAGCTCAACCACTTCGGTGCCCACACTCTTGGTGTCGAAAGATGCATCCACCATCTTATGCTTGCTGTTGTACACAGTCATCATAAGTGTGACGCTGTCTGTACCCTGTGCTTTAATGCCCTTAAGGCTTGTACTTACATTGGTGCCGTCGTTGGAAAAAGTAACGGATGTAAAGCTTATGTCGCCTTCATTCATCACATATCCCATGTCGGCCGCCGATGCAAAGCTTGTAAGAACCATAAGCATCAGAAGTACGAAAGATAGGATTCTTTTCTTCATGATTTCTGCCTCCTAAATAAATGATTTGAAAATAAAATGTATATATTAACATCACTTTTGTGATAAAATATATTCCTATATATGGGCTGTTTTCAATTCTAAGCACAAAATATGCAACTTTTGACTTTTTTGATAAATTGTTACAAAAATGTTTCCCAATGACAATTTTACGTAAATTTGGAGAGTTTTCAAGGGACGTTTAGTGGAATTTGTTGTGTTTTTTACTATAAAACCTCGTCAAATAACACTTTGCCCACTATCACTTCTACCACAATTATAATATAGCGAATGCTAAAAGTAAAGAAATAATTCAATACTACTTGACTTTTTCGAGAATAAATGTTACCCTATTTTACGAGGTGATACTATGGACACTTTTATGCAACACATTTTCAGCATTTCCCGGGTAAGTTTTTGTGGCTATGTTGACAGCGGTTTGGGCAGAATAAGTAATATTAACCGCGGAAACGATATACTTCTTTTCAGTGTAAGCAAAGAACCGAAATTATATCAGTTAGAGGACGGCAAAATTCTGGAATTCAAGTATAATGACATACTCTATTTTCCTGTGGGCTCAAGTTACATCTGCAAAACGTTACCAACCGGTATGTTCTATATGATAGATTTCAGCATAAGCAATCCACCAAAGTCGGGCGCTTTCGTTTTCTCACCTAAAAATCCGTCAAAGTTTCTTAGCGGTTTTTCAGCAACAGTAAAGCTCTATCGAAGCAAGAGCCCCGGTTCTCAAATGCAGGTTATGTCCATACTATATGATATAATAGCAACTATGCAAATGGAATTCAGCCAAAAATACATTGCCAGCAACACCAAAGCCATAATTGCTCCTGCATTGGAATACATACATTCCAATTACACCAAGCAGCAATTCAACATAGGTGCCCTTGCCGAGATGTGTTCCATAAGCGAAGACTATTTCAGAAAATTATTTAAATCCACCTACAACATTTCTCCAAGGAAATACATAAACAGACTGAAAACCGCATATGCCACAGAACTCATAAACAGCGGTATGCATACAATCACGGATGCCTGCTATCTTTCGGGCTTTGAAAACGTCAGTTATTTCAGCCGTGAATTTAAGAAAAAATACGGTGTTTCACCCTTGGAATATAAACACGCATCGGGTATAAACAACCACAGGGGATAAAATCACATTTTAATAAAGTTACGTATTATCGAGCATTTCGATGCACTATTGCGAAGAATTTGCCGCAAAACCGTACTCCGTTCGAATCTACGAAGGTTCAATACAAAAGCAAACCCCTCTCCCAATTAAAGGAGAGGGGTAATTTATTGAAGTTATATATCCAATATCAGCCTTTAACAGCACCGATTGTAACACCGGATACGAAGTACTTCTGTACGAAAGGATAGAAGAGAACAACAGGACCCATTGTAAATACAGTCATAGCCATCTTGTATGTTTCAGTAGGAAGTGTTGCAAGGTCAGCCTGACCGATTTCGGCAAGCTGTCTCTGTAACTGAGCTGTATCGAACACCTTATATAAGTAGTACTGGAGAGGATACAGGTCGGGGTTACTGATGTAAATTCTTGCTGTAGACCAGTTGTTCCAGTAACCGAGAGCAGTAAGAAGACCAACTGTAGCAAGGATAGGTGTAGCTGCAGGAAGTACGATGCTCCAGTAAATTCTGAGGTCATTTGCACCGTCAATCTTTGCAGACTCAACCAATGAAAGGGGAACGTTACCTGTGAAGTAAGTTCTCATAATAATCATGTTCATTACGCCGAAGAAGCCGGAGAGAAGAAGAATCCAGAATGTATCTCTGAGGCCCAGGGAACAGGTAAGAACGTATCCGGGAACCTGACCGCCCGAGAAAAGGGTGGTAAAGAAGAAGAAGAAGGATACGAAGCTTCTGTACTTAAAGTCCTTTCTGTAAAGAACATAAGATGTTACACTTGTTGTCAAGAGACCAAGAATGGTACCGAAGATAACCAAGAGGATGGTTACGCCGTACGCCTTGAACATTCTTTCAGGAGCAACGAATATCATCTTATAACCTTCAGTAGAAAATTCCTTAGGAATAAGTTGAAGACCGTCGGAGATAGCAATGTTGCTTGTGAACGAACCGGATACTGTATAGAGAATCGGAAGAATACACATTACAGCAAATACTGTACAAAGAATGAGTGCAACAACGTTAAAGATGATTTCTTCCGGTGTTTTTTTGATTTTATTACTCATTGAAGATTCACTTTCCTTTCTGAATATATTCTTAGAACAATGCGCTGTCGTTGTCTACATGTCTTACGATACCGTTAACTGTAAGTACCAGTACACATCCGATTATCTGCTGATACAGGCCGGTTGCGGCTGTAACACCAAGGTCGGAACCTGCTGTGGTAAGTGAACGGAACACATATGTGTCGATAACGTCTGTTGCATCATAGAGGAATGAGTTATCTCTGATAACCTGATAGAACATATCCATATTACCCTTTAAGATACCACCAAGGCTTAAGAGAAGCATAATGATGGTTGTGGGCATAATGAGAGGAATTGTAATCTTGAAAATTCTCTGCATGAGGCCTGCACCGTCGAGGTAAGCAGCTTCATAAAGTTCAGGGTTAATACCGATAATAGCGGAGAGGTAGAATACCATTCCGTAACCTGTACCGTGCCATACACTGAGGAATGTGAATATGCCGGGCCAGATTGATGTATTGGTATAAACGTTGATACGTTCCATACCGAACATTGTGTCGAGAATATTGTTGATTGTACCATACTCGTAGTTGAGCATGTTGTATGCAAGACCACCGATAACAACCCAAGAGAGGAAGTGGGGAAGCATCATTATGGACTGAAGTGTTCTCTTGTAGTACTTCGTCCACATTTCTGTAATCATAATGGCAAATGCTATTCTGGTAACAACACCAACTATAATAAATACTATATTATAAATCAATGTGTTTCTTGTAAGAGAAAGCATTTTACCGGATTCAACGAAGAGCTCGAAGTTTTCAAAACCTATCCATTCACTGGCAAAAACGCCCGAATAGGTGTACTTCTTGAATGCGATAATAATACCGCCCATAGGTATGTACGAAAATATAAATGTGTAGAGCATCATGGGCAATACCATGAGCATGAGTACCCAGTTCTTTCTTACTTCAACAAGAAATTCCTGCCAGGCACTTCTTTTTTTGAGTGTTGCGCTGATTTGATTCGTCAAATTTCTCATCCTTCCGTTTTACTACTATAAATTTCGGGGTTAAACTTCCCACAGAAAAACCTCGCGGCTTTTCCAAGATGCAAAAGACGTTCCTCTTTACGCCTTTTTGCAATTTTTCATCCGTCAAAACGGATAAAAAACATTCTCGCTCACGCGATAATTATTCAATTTTGACCATTATATCATACTTTTTAAGCAAAATGTTTTGTTTTTTTAAGAGAATACTTCAATTTTTTAATATTTTGTGAATTTTTACAAAAAATTATTCGACATATTTAGAGCATTTTATTAGACAAATATCAAAACCCCCAAAAAAGCCCTCGACTTTTCAGTACTTTTGCAATAAAAAACTCGAAATATTTATTTAAATCCACATTTTAAAATCAACATAAGCTCATAAAAATGCACAAAACAATGGCTTTTCAATATGAACACCCCACATTATAACACATTATTCTACATTAATGTTTTGTTTTTTTAAGAGAATACTTCATTTTTTTAATATTTTTTTGTCAAAAACTATTGTGTTTGCTTTAAAGCTGTGTTAGAATGTGTACATACTATATTACTATTCAGAAAGGACAGTTAAAATGTATCAAGTAGTCATTGCAGACAACGCATTTAATACTACCGGAAAAAGAAAATACAACATTGACTGGAATGCGGAAGGATTTAACGTTGTATGCATTGCAAAAACCGCATCGGAGGTAATGTCTTTCGTATCCAAAGAGGAAGTAGATCTTATATTTGCCGACCTCTCTTTCCCCGATGCCGAAGGTATCGATTTGATAAAATACATACGCACCCACTGTCCCCATGCAAAAATTATTGTCGTAAGCGATCTTACGGATTTTTCTTATGTCAAAAGTGCCTATGAGCTTGAAGTATTTGACTATGTTGTACGTAACCGTCTTAATTCCCGTATTGTAAAGGATCTTCTTAAACGTTTCAAAGACAGCGAGAGCAAAAACAATCTCCTTCACACACTGAGTTTCTTTGAAAACGCCGATGAATATGTTAACAAACGCAAACATATTATCAATGTTCTTTCACGAAGCGGCAATGATACAGATATAAAAAATATGATGGTTATTGCCGTGCGCATATTTAACTATCAGCTTTTAAAACAAATACATTCTCCGGAGGACCTTGCAATACTTGTGCAGAACATCATAAGCACCGTAGTTCAGGTTATCCGAGATCCTGTACCGATTGTATTTCAGGACAATTCCAGTAACATCATTATCTGTATGGATTTTGACCTTACCATGCCGGAAACTGCCATAATGAATTCCATCAATTCATATGTACGCAGAATCAATTTCCTTGTAAAGAAGTTTTTTAACCTCAGCCTTTCCTGGGGAATCAGCTCCCTTTCATCGGAAAGTATGCCTATTACAAAATGTCACAAAGATGCTCTTGAGATGCTTAAAGATACCCCCATTGCAGAAAGAAAAGCACGTTTTGATATACCCAAGCTTTCAACCATATCTCTTGATGAAGAAAAAAAGGTACTTTCTGCAATACAAACTCTGGATTACGACAGTATAGACCGATGTCTTGATGCTATATTTGCCGAGAGAATACACACCAACCTTTCGGTACAACTGCTTGCCGGTGAGCTTATGAGCATTGCAAACCGACTTTGCTCCGAGCTCAACATAGACCTCTCCGGCGCAGATGAAAACGCTTTTCAAGTCAATTCTTTTGATGATGAATCCGACCCTGCACTTATTCTGGAATGGAGCAAAGACCTGTTCCACAACATAATCCGTATACATATGGAGCATACCCGTCCCAGCCGCCATTCTACCTATGCCAGGTTCGTACGTACCTTTATTGCCGACAATTATAAGGAAGATATCAGTCTTAAGGCAATCGCCGAAACTATGGGTATTACCGAGCAGCATTTAAGTAAAATCTTCAAAGACGAAACCGGAGAAAAGCTTTCCAGCTATTTGAGCAGATTCCGTATAGAGAAAGCGAAAGAACTTTTGGAAAACGATGTCAATATAAAGTATTTATATTCGGAAGTGGGTTTCAAAAATTACAATTACTTCTTTGTTGCATTTAAAAAAGCGGTAGGATGCACACCTGTAGAATACAAAAAGAGCCATGTAAGAAAAAAAGATATATGACAGAGGATGTAAAATAGTCAAGGACTGCCATAAAATAGCAGTCCTTGTTTGTTATTTATATAAGTAAAAACCATTTCCCACAATTTTCTGTGATTCCGAGAACACAACAAATGCCGTTTCATCAATTTCCAAAATTTTCTTTTGAAAAGCTTCAACTTCACTGTCCTTAAGAGCACAAAAGAGCATCTTCTTTTCACCTTGAGAGTAGGCACCTTTTACATCTATAAGTGTAACTCCTCTTGGTGATGTACTTACCAATTTTTCCGATATTTCTTCTCCCCTGTCTGTAATAACAAAAGCAATACGCGAGAAATTAAGCTTAGCGATAATCCAGTCAATAGCAGTAGTTGATACAGCCAAGGTAATTACGCCGTACAAAGTAAGGTTAATCTGCCCGAACAGAATGAGTGATGCACCAATTATAAGTCCGTCAACAATAAGAAGCACCTTGCCAATGGGCACAGCCGGAAACTTCCATTGGAGAAGTCTGCCTATAATATCCGTACCTCCGCTGGAGGCACCGGTTGCAAAAGCAATACCAAGGCCCACACCGTAGAGAACAGCACCAAAGATAGCTGCAAGCATAATATCTATTTGAGGAGTCGGTATGTACGTAAAAAGTTCCACGAACACCGACAGTATACCCGATACATATACGGTTCTCAGTACAAAGTCTTTCCCCAGGACTTTAAGTCCTAAGATAAGGAGAGAAAAGTTTATCACGGCAAATCCGACACCTGTAGAAATCTTACCGTCGGTTGCATAGTAAAGCATTGTTGCAACACCGGACACACCGCCGTTTACAATTTTGTTCGGTGTAAAGAACACACTTATGGCAAATGCTGCAAGAGCCGCACCCAAAGTTCTTAAAAAATAAATAAGCAATCTGCTCTTCATGGTACGCACATTACCCTCTGTGGATTTCTTCGTCAAAGAAGCATTTTCCATTGTTTATTTCACCTCATTTCTTTAAAATGAACACTATATAAAATAACACAATTTTTTTTAAAAGTCAATATGGTTGCATAAAACAAAAAGCTGTCCGAAAATCGGACAGCTTTCGTAAAAGCTAAACTTATTCTGCAATTACCGCTTCAAAATCTTCCTGAATTTCCTTGGAAGGAGCTTTTGTCATAAGAGATACCGCGATGATCACAATTGAGGAGAATATAAATGCGGGAAGAAGTTCGTATATAGCAAAGGCACCGCCAAGTTTGCTTATGGCGAGCTTCCATATAAATACCATTGCACCGCCTGATACCATACCTGCAATTGCACCTGCTCTTGTAGTTCTCTTCCAGAAAAGTGAGAAGAGCATCAAAGGACCGAAGGTAGCACCAAAGCCTGCCCAGGCGAAGGATACAACATTAAATATAACGCTGTTTTCATCAAGTGCAATTACAATAGCAATAGCCGTAATTACAAGGAGAGTAATTCTGGACATTGTCATAACCTTCTTGTCAGTAGCCTGCTTGTTGAATACGCCTTGATAGATATTCTTTGCAAAGGCAGAAGCCGCAATAAGAAGATATGAGTCGGAAGAGCTGATAGTAGCTGCAAGAATACCTGCCATTACAAGACCTGCAAGAAGCGGCGGCAGGAAGCTTGTGGAAAGAGTAAT
>CAYXPV010000025.1:0-11828 GCA_964467285.1 uncultured Oscillospiraceae bacterium | reverse complement strand
ACACCGAGTACATAGGTTCCGGGCTCTAAGTAAATACCCATACCTGTAATTACATACTTCCAGTTTTCGGGCTTGGTACCGTAGTCTATCGTTCTGGGGAGCTTTACAAGATACTCTGCACCGTTTAAGGTAAAGAGTCTTTGTGCACTGTCGCTATCCCAGGCAACATACTTGACACCGATATCGTAAGTACCCGCTTCCTTGATTTCAAAGGTATACTTTGAAACCTGACCGGGAGTGTTAAGATACTGTACACCCTTACCGCCGGAAAGCCAGGATCTTGTGGTATATGCCGCAGAACCTTCTGCAAGATCACCGTCTTCAGCTTCCTTAAAGATTGTAAGCTTATCCTTTAAGGCATCGGCATCTACGCCCTCTGCATTGGTTTCAACATTTGTTGCCTGAATAATGGGAACGGTTTTTAGTTCAACCACGTTGCCTTCCTTACTGTCAGTCTTTACGGTAACCTTTTCCATATATGCAGACTCACCTATACCGGTATTTGCAAAGGAAAGGGTTTCGGGCTTATTTACAACAGTATACTTGCCGTTGGGAATGGTTACGGTTCCGGTGTAGCTGGGATTACCTCTTACCGGAATGATACCGTTTATGGTTTCTTCTGCAATCTTTTCACCGTCAATTATAACTTCAATTGTAGTTGTATCCGGAGTAGGCTCATTGTTGAGGGAGTTGCCGTTAAGGTAGAGGTTGTAGTTGTCAAGCTCACAGGTGAAGGTTACGAAATCTGCGTTTTCCTTAAGTGTTACGCCTTCTTCCGTCTTTTCCATTACGCCCTCTTCCATAATTATTCCCCACTCTTTGCCTATGGGATTGCCCTTGTAATCTTCAATTGAAGTAACTGAAGAAACATAGCTGTTATTCTTATTGATGGAAACGGTGTTGTCATAATATGTAGAAATACCAATCTGATCCTTACCCATTACCACGGATAATGTCTTATCTGCACGAATAAGCTCTATACCGCTGTCTTCAAGATAAGTACCGGATACGAGCATCATAGTTTTGTCGTTGTATGCAGCGGCAACGCCCTTAAACTTAACAGTTCCTGCATCTATAAGCTTTTCTCTGTCATCGGTGAGGTTAACTAAGATTACGGAGCCATCCTCAAAGGTCATCTGCATATAATCGTCAAAATACTCTGTATCCACAAAACTGGCTTCCTTACCTGCTCTGTGAACATCAAGGGTTACTACCATCTTTGTCTTTTCGAGAGCTTCGGTTTCAAACCAGGTTCTTGTGTGAACAGTGGACTGGGAGAAGTTGGGCTCTGCAGGCCACTCAACCATGTCGGATACGGCAAAGATGTCGTTGTAGTAGCTTGTAACCTTTTGAGGGTACTGAACCATAGCATCTATGGCACCTGCACCATTGGTGATTCTGGCACCGCTTATTTCGCCATTGTACACCTCCATGGGTGTTTCGGAGTTGAGCCACCATTCAAATTTAGACTTCTTGGATTTGGCGGCATCAAGCTCGTCTATTACTACAAACATATCCGGTCTTAAATAGATAATGTTTCTTTCGAACTTATCAAGACCGCCTTTGTAGGAAGCTGTAGCATCACCGCTTCCCAAATCAAAGTCCTCGTGAGTCAAGAAGTTGGTAAGGTGACCGGTTGCATTCATATCCTGTCTTGCCTGACCTCTTGAAGTATCTACCGTAATGGTATTTTTACTTCCGGAGTGATGCGTAAAGTTCTTGTGGTGATCGGACATATACCAGGGATAATAACCGCTGCGGATAGCTAACTTTTCACCGTATGCCTGAATAATAAACGCATTCTGGTCGGGGTGAGAGTGATTATAGGAGCCGTAGGGTGATGCCTTGAAACCAAGCTGAATTCTGTCACGATCGGTAATGTCGGAAAGCATTGTTATCCAGCCGATGTCGTGAAATTCGTTGGCAAGAGGCATATCGTAGGGTATATAATCAGTGTCATCAAGAACTGTGTTGGTGTAGTAGGAATCTCTGCTTGTGGCAATTTTGCCGAATGAATTGGCTGTCCAGATTGCCGCAGGGTCCTTTGTAAAATATGCTGTGGTGGTTACGGAACGGATGGAATCGTCCTTGGACATATCCATCTGACCATCACCGAACAGACCGTAGGAGCCTGCAGGGAAAGCATACATTGTCCACTTGTACTCATTGGAGCTCCAAGCCTTATTGTAAAGGTTCATAATGCCTGCTTTTGCAAGAGGAGCTGTGAAGTCGTGGTTGGTGTTGGAGGACCACTGCCAGTACTGGGTACCCTGGCTCCAGCCGCCGTCCTGAGAGCTCCAGGGAGCAAGAACGGAGCAGTAAATGGGCACTACCCAGCTTAAGATTTCGTCACCCTTGGGGTGGTCTCCGGCAAGTGCCATACCCACAACACCCATAAAACCAAGCTGTGTCCAACCGTGAGAGTTAAAGGGGCTTTCGGAAATTGCCTGACGGAGGTGTTCAAAATCTTCGGCACGGGCAAGGATGTGTTCTACAACGGTATCTCTCTGTTCCTGTGTCATTTCGTTGTAGCACCAGTCATAAACCTGTGCCATATAGAGCATAATTTCTCTGTGAATCTGGCTCTGCTCTGCATAGCCTGTGGCACCGTCGGGATCCCACTTGCTAAGCTCCATAAGTGTTTCTATTGCTCTGTCCGCGTACTTCTTTTCGCCTGTTAAAAGGTATGCATAACCTACTGTAATGATGTGAGTATATTTAGGTCCGCACACACTACGGAAAGTATTTTCCCAGCCACCGTTTGCGGCTTTAAATTCATCGGAATATCTTTCCGGCTCGGAAGCATCAAGGGGAGCACGGAGAAATGCGTCTGCATTGTTAATCCAGTACTGCTTTACTGCTGCTGCATTTTCATCACTATCCGCAAGTGCTCTGAATTCTTCAAGTTCCTCTGCGGTAGTGTGGATTCTGGGGTGAGTCTTGGGAACTCTTGCAAGGAGCCCCTCGGTATCGGGAAGAAGGAATTCCTGTGCATCGGGAGATATACGGAATCTCCTTGCATCGGACCATGCACTTACCTGACCGCCCAGTTTGTAACGAACTGCCCACCAATACTGAACACCGGTTTCAAAGGGATAGTCAAAGTTATAGAAATTGTATTTAAGACCTTCTTTTTTGTACTTCACGTTTTTAAGCTCGGGATCGGTACATATAATAAGGTCATAGGTTGCACCTGCATCCAAACCAGCCACCTGATGCCATTTGAAATCGGGCGGATTCTGTACGGATACATAATTGTCTTTTGGCTGAAACCACATATATATACCATTTGAAGGGAAGTTTAACCCCCAAGCTTCATCGTGAGCTTCAGCCGCACTTGCCAAAGGAGTCATAACAGATGCCATAATGCATACTGCAAGAATTAAGCTAAGTATTTTTTTACTCATCTGCTTTTGCCTCCTTTCCTGTGGTAAGAACCACGGTATTTGTTTCTGTATCAAAGCTGTAGCCTATGCCAAAGGCTTTTGCCACATCTTCTATTGCCACCATAAGCTGTCCGTCCAAAGCCGGTGCTCCGGCAGGAACCTCGTAGGTCTTATCGGCGGAGTAAATTGTTGCCTTTCCGTCCTTGGTGTTATAGGTAAGACCAAGAATTCTTGCAAGGTTTTTGGCAGTTACATTAACTTCGCCCTTGTCTGTAACCACCGGGGCTACGGTTGTGTACTTATATTTACCGTCCAAGGTAATATTTGTTCTGCCCTTAAGAGAATGTGTTACGGGGGAAGGAATGTTTATCTGGGGACAGCCTTTTTCGATAGAATCACCAAAGTCTGCTCTCTCAACATTCTTTTCCTGACGGATATAGTCTATAACCCAGATGCCACCATAGGACATACCCTGAATTACAAATTTATCAAGAGCTGTAAATTCATTTGCAGCGTACCATTGTACATTGAGAGCACTTTTGGTAACACCTGTGGCTTCGTTGGTAAGATAAGCATCGGATACGCCTTCTTCAAAGTCAAATATAACCTTTAAAACATACCATGTGTCCTGATATATTTTGCTGGTTTCAAGCTTTTCCTTATCACAGTATACGGAACTACCGTTTGAAGAAGCTATGGTAAATCTTGACGCACGCTTATTATTCTGGTCGTATGCAAAAATTACGGAAGCAAAATTACTGGTACCTGTAGGAAGATACTTGTATCTGATTTCCACAGAGGTTGTACCCTCGGTTGCCGCAAGAGGAGCACTTGTGTAAGGTCCCGTGTATCCGCTGTCATGAGTGGTATCTTCAACCACCATACAGTTTTTCTTGTAACCGCCACCTACATCATACTCTTCAACAGTTATAGTGGCACCGGCTCCAAATCCAACGGGAGATGAGCCGACCTCGCTGTTTGTGAAGTCATAGAGCATTACGGTGTTTTCCGTCATACGGTTAAGAGGCTTCTTTACGTATCTGGGATTTATTCTTCTGGACTCTGCAAAAGCAACAAATCCGCTCATTACAATGGCAAGTGCCAGGCTTAAACAAATTATTCTTTTAAGTCTTTTCATTTTAAATCCCCTCCTTTACTCCATACCTTCTATTTCTACTATTACATAAGGTGCACCGCTGTATCTTTGTACAAGTACAAAGGAGCAGTCGTATCCGGTTTCACCAAAGGAACGTACATTGTCTGCACTGAGTGTGGTTATTGTGTGGTTATCCATCTCTTCGGTAAGGTCCACCTTGAAACCGTTGTTGTTGTATGCGCTGTGGTATACAAAGGTACAGTCACTTACAGTTACATCTTCAAGAACGGATTTATCCATAATAAATTTGCCGTCTTCACCCTTGGCAGGTGTGTAGAGGTAGAAACCTTCGGGATAGCTCTTGTACACGTAACCTGCAATCCAGGTAAAGTCCGTGGTAACATTACCGTTATAGCCGGTGGAGGTTACGGTTTCGTTGGTAGCTGTTCTGTAGTACAGGACAAGTGCTTTAAGATATCCGTTAGCATCAAGTTTGTATCTTACAACATCACCCTGCATTAAAGCATCAACAGCACATACCTGTGAACCCATAACAAATGTAAATCCGCTTTTCACAGGAATCTTTACATCACCGTCTGCAGTTTTGAAGGTAATGCAGTCAACCTCTGTGCCGTACTTTTTATCCATCATTTTTCCAAGCTTGTCAACAATAACAAATTTGCTTGATGAAGATACGTAAGTCGAAGTTGAGTCAACCTTGGGAGTTGCAAGAAAATCTGTTACAATCTGATCTTCTCTTGTGTAGAACGCCCATGCACTTACATAGTCACCATGACTCATAGCGCTTGTGATTTTGAGATAGTCATATTCATCGGTATTAAATACCACATCTTTATCACTTTCTGCATTGGGATAGGAAATTACCATAGTGTCATTACTTACGGGGATGTTGGCACCGATTACTATATGACTGCTTCCAACCTTACGGTACATATCGTTGTCTGCGGTTTTTACTGCAAAAAGAGTGTTCTGTGCCGTGTGGGCACTTTCTCTGATTGCAGGAGTTTCCACATCATACATTACAGTATCTATGGCAGTAACTTCGCCTATATTGTTTAAAGTATATCTTACAACAGAGCATCTTGTATCCTCTGAGGAATTGGGGAACATATGCTTTGCCGCAGCTCTTAAGGGAAGAAACATTCCGGAGTCTGTGTTGCGATAGCGTACACCGTCTATACGGATATTTGCAGCCGCATAAGCGGTAAGGAGTTCTTCCTCGCCTGTGTAGAACATAAACTTAGCTTTACCGCCAAGACCGGACTGTACATCTGCCGCAGCAAGGAAACCGTACTGCATATTGGTGCTTGCAGCTGCCTCCACTTCTGCAACATAGCCTTTAACATCGAGTTTGAGTTTAAGAAGAGCACCTACATTTATAAGGTTACTGTTGTTTTCAAGACAAGCATCTGTAAGCTCATACACTGTGCCGTCAACGGTAATTTCATTTCCGTCACATATTTCTTCGACTTCACCGGTTATAACCTTTTTGCTGAGGTACACGCGGATATACTCCTGATACGCATCGGGTGCAGAGAAGTATACGGAAATTACATCACCGGATTCAACCAGACTAGGTTTAATCTCAACGCCGGTTTCATCATAGATTATAACATAGGGTTCGTCGATTTCGTTGTCAAGCACCAGCTTCTGGGTGTTGTCGTACTTATTGTATATAAGCTTTTCGCCCTTGTTGGAGTATGACACTGTCCAGTTTTCGTAAGCTTCAATATATACAACATCTGCTGTATTGTCGCCTGTGTTGTCAAGAAGCTTTACTGTACCGTTTTTGCCCTTAATCATATCATAGGTAAAGGGCTCATTGGTGGAAACACCGTTGTATACAACGGGTATTGCCTTTTTAAGGCGGTAATTCTTAACCTTGTCGGAATTGAGCTCGTAAGCTTCCATCTTATTATCGGAAACAGAGTTAATATCCTCAATATCAAATACATATTCGGTATTGTCGTCTGTTATTTCTATGTATATTATCTTATCACCATAGGTTCTTACAAACTTGTGATACAGCTTTACATAGTAACCGAGATAGCTGAAGGGCTCGGCAATATCCTCGCAGTTAAGCTCTTTGCCGTTTATTTCCATATGGAAGGGACGGATGTCGTTTAAGCCGGAAACACGGGATATATCCACACCGTCTATGACACCTTCTTCAATTTCAAGGCCATGGACGGTATTGATAAGATTGGTACCGCTTTCCACCTTGTATTCCTTCTTAGAACCGGAAACGGAAGGAACTTCTATCATAATATCCGCTTCAAGAGCATTGTAGATAAGTTCAAGAGCAAGGCCCTTGGTCATGGAATCGCCGCTGAGGACAACACCGTCTGTTATATCCAAAGTAGATGCCAACGCAAGATAGCCTGCAGGATATCCGCCTTGTGCTTCTGCCTTGGGGCTGTAGCCCAAAGCTTTAACTAAAAGAGCTGTCGCTTCGGTAGCGGAAATATTCTCCCCTGCCTTTATTCTGCCATCTCTTGTGGGACTGATAAGACCTATCTTATAAAGAGTCTTTACATAGCCCTCATATTCATCTTCGGGCTTTAAATCTGTAAAGAGTGTCTGATTGTCCTTTGTTTCGGGGTAGCCTGTGGCTTTGGCAACCAGAGAGTAAAACTCCCCTCTTGTAATGTTTTCTGTTAAGTTTTCTTCAGTATATTCTGCAATTTCAAGAGCATTTATAAGCCCGAGAGTATGCTTGCCGTATACTACGTTTTCTTTGGTTTCTTCCGCCTGAACGAGAACACAGGCGAAAACCATAGCCAAGCAAATAATTGCAGCTAAAAGTCTTTTTATACTTTTCACTTATGCCTCATCCTTTCATATATTAATAAGTGCGAAAATAATAACCGCAGCTTCTGCTCTTGTGCAGGTATTTGACGGAGCAAAGGAACCGTCGCCTACACCGTTTATAACCTTTGCGTTCTTGAGCTTGTATACAGCATCCTTTGCCCATGTCGCAATGGAAGCATCATCAGTAAAGCTTTCACTTTCTGCTGTAAAGGAAGTACCAAAGGCTTCTGCTATACGGCATGCCATAGCCGCCGCTTCCTGACGGGTAATGTACTTACCTGTACCGAACTCGGTTTCGCTTATACCGCTTGTAACACCAAGTTCTACACCCTTTGCAACATAAGGTGCATACCATGAGCCCGCTTCAACATCGGTAAACTTATCTATGGAAGCACCTGTGGGGTTAATGCCGTAAGCACGAAGAAGCATTGTAAGCATTTCCTCACGGGTAATCTGTCTTCCGGGGGCAAACATATCGTTTCCTACGCCGGATACTACTCCAAGGGCATTGAGTTCTTCAACCGCTTCTTTTGCCCAGCTGTGGTTTGCCATATCGCTGAATACATCACTGTCGTCTTTACCGCCTGCAACTATGGGAGCATAGTCTGAAAGGCCGCCGGATACGCCGGAACCGGAAGAACTTCCGCCTCCACCGCCGCCTCCGCCACCGGAGGAATTCTGGTCATCCAAAAGATCTTCGGTCTTGTCGTTGATTGCCTTGGCAAGAGCTTCGGAGCTATCATAGGGACTCTTGTCTATGATGTATTCATAGAGCTTTGTCTTATTCTGAGTTTTAAGTTTATCAACCTTTGAAGTCTTAACTTCGATATCGGAACCGAATTTGTCTATAAGCACCTTAACATCGGTGTTTGCATCAAAGGACTCCGTGTAACCTACAACTACACCTTCTTCAAAGGCATCGGAAACAGCCTTTGCGGTATAAAGGTCATTGCCCTTGATATAATCGGAAGCAAAGCTTGCCTTTACGGTGTCTTTGAGCTGTGTATTGTAGATGGCAAGGTATTCTGTATCAAGTCCAAGCTCTGTTGCGTAATCTGCAATATTGCCCTTGCCTTCGTTTAATGCCGCAATATGGATACTCTTGGTAAGTGCTGTTTTAAAGGTATCTGCAGCGTTCAATACGGAATCGTCTTCCATTATCAAAGTATAGAGAACCTCTGCGAGTAAATCGGCATCAACATCCTTAGTGTAGGTATCGTTGACATTAAACATATTTATAACAACGCTTTCGGCATTCTTGCTGTCTAAGAGCTCTGCAATATCATCAACAGCATCCTCTTTGGTATTTTCCTCACATATAAGAAGAACCTCATCGAGGACATCCAGCTTGTCATCGAGTGTTGCAAAAAATACTTTCATTTCGGTTTCCTTGCCGTTAACGCGCATTGTGTAGAAACCGCTTTCCTTATCCTGCATATCAACGGTAATTTTGTAACCACCCTTTGCATCTGCAGGAACCTGTGTAATATACACATAATCGTTTAAAAGCTTATCTTTTGTATATCCGCTGTCATCATCGGGAACCGTAGCATCAATGTTTAAGATTTCCACGGTGATGGGGTCACCATAGGAAACTCCTTCGGGAGTGCCCTGTGCAGTGAGAGTAACGTTGATATCGTCTACCTCATAGCTGTCAAGGCTCGCACCCATTGCCACAGTTGACATACAGAGAATAACAATAAGCGAAATCAGTATATTTAATTTTTTCATTATTGATTCCCCCTCTTATTCTTCTACCCAAGCTTCAAGATACTGGTCGTAGGTGTAATCGTTGATAGTACCTGTAAAGCCGGTAGCTTCCTTCTTGGCAGGATCTATTGCCCAACCGTTATCCACGCCACATTCTTCTTTAAGTGTCTGGAACAGGTCGTATCTTCTGATTCTGTAGCCGTAGGTATTATTTGCTGTAGCATAAGAACCGATATCAGCTTCGGGCAGATAGCCTTTCTTTATGAGGTATGCCAATGTAAGCTGGTCTACAACATTCATATGACGCTTTTTGAAGGAAGCGCTTTCCACTGTCCATTCGTCTGCGGAAATATCGTCTGTAACGGTTGCCGCGCTCTGGTTGGTGTAGATAACCACCTTAACGGGAGCATTTACTGTGAATTCAAGTGTATATGTGCCGCCTGCCATCTTGCCGTCCTGAGGAACTATGTAGTTGGAACCGACATATTCTTCGGGAATGCCTATCCACGCCACACCACCGCAGAAAAGGTTGCGGGTGTATATTACCGGGCTACCGGTAATGTACTTGTCGTCGGAGGATACCATTGTACGGTATACATATGCATCACCGCCCGAGAAGGGAGTTATATTCTTTGCATACTGGGCATAGGTTACATAGTCTGCATTGTAGCCATCATCGCCTGCAGCATCGTAGTCATAATCCACAGATGCCTGGTCGTGGGTATCCCACACGATTCCGCTGCCGTCTGCATTTACTATTACATCCTTTGAAGCACCTTCCTCTGTGGGTGTTACAATGATTGCAACATTCTGGTTGGTGAACTTATCCATTGTAAGGGTAATTGTATTTGTTGCTGCTCCTTCGGGCATTGCAAAGTCCTTGGAGAGCTTTCTGTTCATATTGGTTTCGGATACAAAGCCATACCAGTTACCAACGGTAACGTTGGCATTTTCACCTGTTGTAACCTTGGGAACAAGGTCGGAGTAAGAAATCTTGAATTGGGGAATTTCCTCAACCTCGGGTTCTTCAAAATTCCAGGGAGCGTAGGTAACAACTACAGCGTAGGTTTCGCCTGTGGAGGCATTGGGGATATTTACCTGGGAGCCTGCGGCAAAATATCTTGTGTGCTTAACTGTGTAGCTTGCACCTCTTGTGTCGTTATATTTAACGTATATGTAGGGTGTAGATGAGCTTTCTGTTTCAAAGCCTGCAAACAAGCTGTTGTCTACAGTAGAATCATCATATACGGTTACATATGCACCGCGGTTTAAGGTAAATGTCATCCAGTTGTCAATAAGGCTTCCGTTGAATGCTGTGCCGTAGGGCTGTTCATCCCATCTCCAGCCGGTGGAGGTCATAATTCTGTCGCTGTCTGCAATACCGGTTTCGTTTATGGTTTCAATAGCATAGCCTCTGTCTGTAAAGTGCTTATCCCCCACCTTGATTCCTGTTACTACCTTGGGGAATACAGAACTTGTGGAAGCAACATTTGCTTCGTCACAAAGAGTAAGGTCTGCAATGTAGTCTTCGGAGGGTACGTACTTAATTGTATATACGTTCTCGTCGCTGCCTTCTTTTACGGTAATCTTTGCTTCACCGGGGAAGGATGTGGGGTCTGTAACAACTGCTGTAGCCCCGCCCTTTGCAGTGAAAGTAACAACGGGCATTGTAAGGGATGCTACATCAAATTCAACCTCATAGCTGAAGGTATCCGATTCAAAGCCTGCAACGCTTACGCCGTCTACCATAATATCGGAAAGTGTAGCGGGTACAATTTCGGACTTGGTAAGGGTGGCTTCGCCGCTGTCGGGAATTACATGAGCGTACACATATGTTTCGCCTTCTTCTGTAAAGGGAGTGAGTACCAATACGCGATCACCCTGAATAAGATCAACACTCGTCCATGATGCAGGAACCGGTGTCTTGACTGTGAGAGGATAATCATATATATCGTTGTCAAGCTCGTCTGTAACAATTACTTCTATTATATCGTCCACATCGGGATTTACTGTGTAATCCCTGATTTCAGCTTTTGCGGTAATAGCTTCCTTGGTATACATTATTGCATCTGCATACTGAGGAACCCATACCTTGCCCTCTGCTTCAAGCTCTGCTATTTTTTCAAGGAGTTTATCCACTTCGGCGGTCTTTGCCTCGTTTGTGGTAGGAGCAGTTTCGCTGATACCGTGGAAGAGGAATGAGGACCACGCCTTTTCTTCTACTGCTTCTTCTACCGCGGTAATCCATTCTTCACCGGTTTCGGTGTTCTGAACCATCCAGCAGTAGGTTGTGTAGTAATCTGTGGGAGGAATGGTATCTACACCCTGCTTTGTAAAGGCTGTATTGCCTGTGCTTCTTGCAGAGATGTAATTAGCTTTAATAAGCTCCATTGCCTCATTACTTATCTGAGGAAGTCTGGTAGAACCATCTGCTGTGTAGATAGTACCTACACCGGGTTTAATGAAGTTAAGAACTCTTTGTCCGGGGAACATTTCTCTTAAATACTGCTGAGATTCTACAATTTCCTTTGTCATCTTACCTGCAGGAACATCGTAAGAACTTCCGTTAACAAGGGCTGTTTCGGCTTCGTCACTCTGTCCCATATAGGTGTGGGTGTAGCTGTGGGATTCAAGATTTAAAACACCGTCGTCCCAGATTGCCTGCCACTGTGCTTTGTTGGAATCATTGATATTCTGAGCAACTACGGCAACAGAGCCTCTAAGTCCAAGCTCACCGAGCTTTTCATTAAGATATGTTGCAGTAGCGTAGATACCGTCGTCGTGAACAATGGAAACTATGGCAT
>CAYXPV010000024.1:0-11933 GCA_964467285.1 uncultured Oscillospiraceae bacterium | reverse complement strand
CAAGCTTAGAGGGAATGGTAACGTTTATACCGTCGTATTCTTCGCTGATGCGCTTAATTTCCTTTGGCAAATCCCCCATGGGGATTTCTATTAAATCATAAGTAAAATCTTTTTTATCGGCAAGTTCAAAGAAACGCTCATGTATTATTTTGGAATATGAATGTCCCAGTTTTTCACCGATTAAGCCTAACTTTTTCATTGTATTATCCTCAGAATTCAAACTTCTTGTAGTTGCCCATATATTTGAAATATTTATTGGCAGACTTAATTTCCTCAATAACCGCCTGAACATTGGCATCCTCTATATTTCCGATAATATCTATAAAGAACACATATTCAAAGGGGTTGTTTATGTCGGGTCTGGATTCAATTTTAACCATATTTATATTGTGATCCGCGAAAAGCTTTGTAAGGTTAAAAAGCTGTCCGGGGGTGTTATCCAGTTTGGTTATGATGCTTATTTTGTTGTTGCACTCGGATTTTGTATCCTTTTTGGAAAGGACAACAAACTTGGTGTAGTTATTTACATTGTAGTTGATGTTGTGTTCAAGTATTTTAAGTCCGTAAAGCTCTGCAGCCTTTTCGCTTGCTATGCAGGCAATGTCACCTCTGTCGGAGGAAGACACAAACTCTGCACTTATTGCGGTATTCTTGTATGGTATCTGTTTAAAGGAATACATATCCAGAAATGCCTTGGACTGCATAAACGCCTGAGGATGGGAATACACTTCCTTGATATCTTCAATCTTAACCCCGGGCTTTGCCATTAGGTTTTGGTTTACTTTTACGCAGATTTCGCCCACGATGCGGTAGTCATAGCTTAAAAGTAAATCGTACACATCGGTAACTGCACCTGTTGAGGAGTTTTCGAAGGGTATTACCGCCTGAGTTATTTCGTCATTTAAAAGTCCTAAGCAAAGCTTATCGAAGGTTTCGTAGGACTTTACGTCATAGTTCACCTCGTCGCCGCTGTTTTCCATATACCAAAGGCAGGCTTCGTGGGAAAAGCTTCCCTTTATGCCCTGAAAGCCTATGGTCACAGTGCCTTGGTTCATGCTCTTCTGATAGTCCTTGGATAAATCCATAAGGCAGGTGTAGAGCTTTTCGGTGTAAGGTGCAAAATCCTTGTTTTCAAGTCTTGCGCAAGCCTTGGCAATAACTTCCTTTTCCCTTTGAGCATTAAGAGTTGGAAGACCGTTTGCCTTCTTGTATGCGGCAACCTCCTCGGACACGGTCATTCTGCGTTCAAAAAGCTTTGTAAGCTCCGTATCTATTTGGTCTATTTCTGCTCTGATTTCTGTTATATCTCTCATATTATTCACACTCCTCCAAATCCGCAAGGCAAAGAGCCGTTCCCGCTTCGATTACTGCAGCAGCTCTGGGCACTATGCAAGCATCGTGTCTGCCCTTTAAGGTAATTTCGCTGTTTGTCATATCTGTAAGATTTACTGTATTCTGAGTTTTAAATATTGAGGGCGTAGGCTTTATTGCCACACGGAACACTATGGGCATACCGTTGGTGATACCGCCTAAGATTCCGCCGTTATTGTTGGTTTCGGCTACCACTTTTCCGTTTTCTATGCGGTAGTTATCGTTGGCTTCAAAGCCGCCGAGGGTTGCAATTTCAAAGCCTCTGCCAAACTCCACACCCTTTACTGCAGGAATTGAAAACATCATATGACCGATGTTACTCTCCACAGAGTCAAAGAATGGAGAACCAATGCCGGGCTTTATGCCATATACTGCGCACTCAACCACACCGCCTACGGAATTGCAGTCATTTTTGTGCTTCATAATTTCCTCTTCCATAGCCTTGGCGGTTTCTTCGGAAAGTACGGGAAATTCCATATTGTGAAGTCTTTCAATATCTTCATCGGTAAGAGGATTTTCAAGAATACTCTTGCTCTTAACCTCGCCTATGGAGTATATGTGGGAAACAATCTTAACACCCTGCTCTTCTAAAATCTGCCTTGCCACGGAGCCTGCAAAGGTAAGGGGTGCGGTGATTCTGCCCGAGAAGTGACCGCCACCGCGGTAATCGTTGAATCCGCCGTACTTTATGGATGCAGGGTAATCCGCATGGCCGGGTCTCGGTGTTTCGTTTAAGTTTACATAATCCGAGCTGTGCTGGTCTTTATTGCGAATCATAAAGCCTATGGGCGAGCCTGTAGCCACACCGTCTTTAACTCCGGAAAGGATTTCGTAAGCATCCTTTTCGTCTCTTGCGGTGGAGTAAAAGGCTCTGTGATTTCTTCTTCTCATTTCAAAATCTATTTTGTCAAAGTTAATCTTTGTGCCGGGTTTAATTCCGTCAAGTACGCCGCCTATTGCTACGCCGTGGGATTCCCCGAATATTGTGAATTTGATGTTTTTGCCCCATGTTGCGCTCATTTTTCGTCACTCCTTTATGCTTACGCTCACCAATCCCGTGGACTTTAAGTCCTCATAAAATGTGGGATAAGATTTATTTATACTCATAGGTTCTTCTATAATCACGCTTTTTTCACACACAAGGCTTGCCACCGATGCGGTCATAGCCATTCTGTGGTCGTTAAAGCTTGACACTCTGCCGCCCTGTAAAGACTTTTTGCCCTTTATTACCAAAGCACCGTCCTTTTCGCATATGTCTGCACCAAGCTTTGAAAGCACATCCACGGTAGCAAAGGCTCTGTCGCACTCTTTGATGCGGAGGCGTTCTATGCCTTTAATTGTGGTGGTACCCTCTGCCAATGCACAGGCAAGAGAAAGTATGGGAACTATGTCCGGAAAGTCGGAGGCATCTATTGTGCCTATGGATTTAAGGGAGGACTTTGCTACCTTGAATCCTCGCTCCACGGGAGTAATATCTGCTCCCATTTTCTTAAGAATATCTACAATCACTCTGTCCCCCTGAAGGGAAAGGGGCTCCATATTTGTACACTCTATTTTTCCGGCAAACACGCCTGCCACAAGGAAAAATGCCACCTGAGAGTAATCGCCCTGAGCAAAGTAATTGCCGGCTTTAAACTTCTGATTACCCTTAATTTCAAAAGTTTCGTAATTGTTGTTTATAATTTCAATCCCCGAATTTTTAAGGACTTCCAGGGTAATATCCACGTAGGGTTTGGACTGAAGAGTACCTTCGATTACTATTTTGGAGTCATAATCCATATTGGGAAGGGTAAACAGAAGTCCCGTTACAAACTGAGAGCTTACCGACCCGTCTATAACATAGGTGTTGTCCGTAAGGCTGCCTTTCAGCTTTAAGTACTCTCCAAGCTCAAATTCATAGTTCATATTGTTTTTGTCAAATATCTTAAAGTACGGGTCAAGGGGTCTTTTAAATAGCGATGTTGCACCGCGATACTCTATGTTATCTGCAAAAAGTGTGGCTATGGGGATAATGAATCTCAAAGTGGAAGCCGATTCTCCGCAATAAAGTGAGGCGGATTCCTTCCTTCCCTTTGCTCCCCAAACCTTGATTTGAGTTTTGTCCCCGGATACCCATACCTTTGCACCAAGCTCTTCAATACAAGATAAGGTTGCACTTATGTCATTGGAGAAGCTTACGTTTTCTATGGTGCTTTCTCCATCTGCAAAAAGTGCCGAAAGAAGGTATCTGTGTATGTATGATTTTGAAGAAGGGGTAAAGATACGTGTTTCTTTACCGCTATTTGTTTTTATTATTTCTGCTGTTTGCATGGTTATACCTCTACAAGGAATCTGTCTTTTTTATCTATTTCCTTTATTACAACTTCGCCTATTTTTGAAATCATAATATAGTTTATTGTGCTTTTTGAGCTTTTCTTATCGAGAGTAAGCACGTCATATGCCCTATCCGAATCGAAGGTATAGTCACCGAAAACAAGGTCATATTTTTTGAGAACTTCCTTAAGCTTATCTGCAGTACCCTTTTGGGTAATGCCCATTTCTTCGGACTTCTCTGTAATGCGAAGCATTCCTATGGCAACGCCCTCACCGTGGGTATAGGTGGTGTAATTACACAATTTTTCCACAGCGTGACCGAAGGTGTGACCGAAGTTTAATATCATTCTTTCGCCGGTGTCAAATTCATCATTTTCCACAACCTGCTTTTTAATATTTACGCAGGTGCAGATTACATCTTCAAGACAGTCGTCAATATTTCCGCCAAGCTTTTCAAAAAGCGCGGCATCACGGATGCATCCGTACTTTATAACCTCTGCCATACCGTCATTAAACACCCTTTTGGGCAGGGTTTTAAGAAGTGACGGGTCAATAATTACTCTCTTTGGCGGATAGAAGCTGCCTACAAGATTTTTACCTTCGGGAAGGTCTATGGCAACCTTGCCCCCTACGGAGCTGTCCACCTGAGATAAAAGGGTGGTGGGAACCTGAATAAATTTGATACCCCTTAAAAATGTTGCCGCCGCAAAGCCTACAAGGTCACCTATTACACCACCGCCAAAAGCAATAATGATGTCGGAACGGCTCATTTTAAAAAGTGCCATTTCGCTGTATAATTTGTTTAAATATTCGGTGCATTTGGTAGTTTCCCCGTGGGGAAGCACAACCTTTTTATACTCATAGCCGGAAAGCATACCGTCGAGCTTATCTCCATAGAAAGAATCCACATTGTCGTCGGTTACGGCAAAGATTTTTTTGCCTTCAAGAAGGTCCTTTGTATTATCCAAAAAAGAATCAAAGGCACCGTTTTCTATAATAATATCGTAGTTGGATTGTGATGTTTTTACATTGATTATCATATTCTTCCCCACCTTTACAATTTATCTTTTAATTATACACCTGTATAATGCATTTGTCAAAGCTTTTGCGTATAAATATACATTATTTTAGTGTTGACACTCACCTATATATGGAATATAATTAATAAAAAAAGCAATGTGCCGTTAAATCTGCACATTGCTTTTTTTATTTTCTTCAATTATTCCAAGATTCCTTTGAAGTACCGCCTTACCTCGCCATGCAAAAGCCCTGTCGCCGTATTTTTCCTTAAAGGTTTTATTGGTAAGACCTTCTAAATCTTCCAAGGACAAACTACATATTCTGTCCTTTGCAAAAGCCTCTATAGGGCTATACTCTGTTTTTTGATTGTGAGGGCACACCTTCTGACATATATCACAACCAAAAACAGTTTTGTTTTCCCGAATAAGGTTTTGCTCCCAAAGTGTAAGCTCACCCTTTTTTTGCGTAATTGCCGAAAGGCATTTTTCCGGGTTAAATGTATCTCCCAAAGCACCGCCGGGGCATGCGTTTATGCATTTGTTGCAATTCATACAGCTTTTGGTGCATGGGGCACTAAAAGGCAAATCGGCATTGCAGGCAATGTAGCCTATAAAGAAGTATGAGCCGTATTTGTCGTTTATTGCCATACCGTTTTTTCCAACGAAAGCGAGCCCGGCATCCACCGCAAGGGAACGCTCAATTTCGGGGCCTATGTCTGCATGGGTTTCATAAAAATCCAGACCTATTCCTTCTGCCACAGCCCTAAGTGTTCTTTCCGTTACAAGATGATAGTCCTTTCCGTGGGTATATATACTTAAATTTGACCCCTCGGTGTAACCGCAAAAGTAGGGAAAAAGCGCCACAATGCAACATTTATAGTCTGTACCGTGCACTTTGTTGTAAGATTCTGCAGAGCATACACCAAAAGTATCTATATTAAATTTTTGAAATTCGGTGTATAAATCCATAATCTATCTCCAATGTCTAAATAAATGGCGGTGTAAAGGAAATTTTTACACCGCCTATATATGTTACATCCCTATGGGATAGGAAAATAAGATGCAGAATAAGTGAACCAAACCCAAGCGAAGCGCAGGGTGGAAGCCCGAAGGTGAAGCATTTGCCCCGGTATCTTAAGTCGCCAAAACCAAGCAAAATTAAACTTTTTCTTTGTTGTCGGTCTTGCAATACCTCGTATTACTGCGACCTTCCGCCTCGAAAAAGCAATAATTTTGCTTTGGTTTTGGTTGTTCCAATTTTCGGTGTAGAATTTTTGGAATAATACGAGGCAAAAACGCAGCTAATGCATTGTGCATTGGCGAGTATTTTAACGAAGTAGTATTTCAAAAATTCACACCCAAAACGGCTTCAGACACCGGGGCAAATGCTTTGATACAGCGAGCGGTGAGGTTCGCTTAGAGCTTATAGGCAAAAAATGTGAAATCCGCAAATCTGCGGATTTCTACATAATTTGAATATTTTAATGTGATTTATCAGTACAAAATGTCATCAACAATGCCTATAAGCGGTCTGCGCTTATTTTACATCCCATTACATTTTACTTCAATAATTCTGCCTTTATTTCTTCAGTCATAGGACTTCCGTATTCACTAACTTCAAAAGCTTCGGCAAAACGTACTTTGCTGCCTCTTTCTTCGCCGTAAAACTCAATGAGCTTATCTCTGAAACGTGCTGCAGGCTTTGCAAAACGAATTGCATAACCTCTCTTTGTCTGTGCAAGGATTTCTTCGTCTGTGGTATCCTTGGTTACGTTCATACCCTTAAGGAATTCAAAGCGTTCTGCTTCGCCTTCGGGAACTTCCTGTCCGTAGGTGTAGGGAAGCCACTCATAAACCTGAGAAACATTGATGTTTGCAATCTGGAGCTTTACATCCACCTCGTTGTCGATATCCACAACAAGGTCAGCTCTGAATTTGGGGTTTGTGAATCTGTCCTCAGTGCACAGAATAACAGGCATATAGCGCATTGCAGGTGCATCGGGACATTCGTTGGGAACAGTGAGAAGATAGGATGCATCCTGAACAAGCTGTGCTGTTGCACGGTGGTCGGGCATATAGTCAACTGTTCTGTGAGTTATTATAACATCGGGATTAAACTCACGGATATAGCGGATTGTCTTCTTTCTTGTTGCGAGGTCTGCAACAAGGTTGCAATCGTCATTATCCCATATATCATACTTAATACCAAGAAGCTCTGCAACCTTTGCAGATTCCTTTGCTCTGCGTGCGGAAATTTCCTTAGGTCCTAAGATGTGATGACCTCCGCAACCGTTACACATACTTAAAAACTGAACTGTGTGACCGTTCTTGATAAGCTTTGAAGCAAGACCGCCGGATTCAAATTCATTATCATCCTGATGGGCTCCAATCATTAAAAATCTCATACTCTTTTCTCCTTTGGTTGTAATATTTTATACGATGCCGTCACCATTTCCATGAAATATAACGACATAAGTTTTCTTGCACCTTTCCTATAATTATACTGAACAAAAACGCTTCTGTCAACCACTTTTAGAAACTTTGTGTCAATTGTTCTTTAAGTACTGCAAGAACTTTCTTTTCTATTCTTGATACCTGCACCTGACTTATTCCAAGCCGTGATGCAACCTTGACCTGAGTTTCGTCCATAAAATACCTGTAGGCTATGAGGCTTTTTTCTCTTTCGCTTAAGGTTTCTATGGCACACCTTAAGGCTACTTTATCCGCAAGTCGGCAATCGTCATCACCCAGGAGCTTGTCTACAAGGTAAGTTTCGTTTTTGTCATCATCGCCTATGGTTCGATATATGGAATCACAGGGAGTGCAAGCTTCCATAGCCTCGGTGAGCTCATACACATCTATGCCTATTCGGGAGGCAATCTCCCCCACTGTGGGCTCCCTCATAAGCTCGGTTTCAAGGGCTACCTTTGCTGTAGTGGCGGCGTTATTTATTTCCTTATAACGCCTGCTTACCTTAACCATGCCGTCATCTCTCATAAATCTCTTGATTTCCCCTGTAATAAGGGGAACTGCATAGGTAGAAAACATTACTCCGTAGGAAGTGTCAAACCGCCTTACAGCCTTAATGAGTCCTATGCAACCAAGCTGATACAAGTCCTCCGGGTCATAACCACGTGAAGAAAATCGCCGTACCACACTCCACACAAGACCGGAATTTTCCGAAACTATCTTCTGAAGGGAAGCTTTATCACCGGTTTTTGCAGTTTCTATTAAAGTATACACACCGCACCTTCCTTTATAGAATCACAAGCGTTTTTTGCCTATTTCCTTGGTAAGTGTTACCTTGGTACCCACATCCGTAATTGACTCCACCTCTACAGTATCCATAAAGGTTTCCATAACGGTGAAGCCCATTCCCGACCTTTCCCCGTCGGTATTGGTGGTATAAAGAGGTTCCATGGCTTTCTTTATATCCTCTATTCCTTTTCCGTTATCCTTTACGGTAACAACAAGTTTTTGTCCTTCGGAAAAGCAGTTCATATACACATAGCCGGATGCGTTGGCATAGCCGTGTACTATGGAATTGGTCACCGCTTCACTTACGGCGGTTTTGATATCTGCCATTTCTTCTATGGTAGGGTCCAAAGTGGCGGCAAATGCCGCAATTACCGTGCGGGCAAAGCTTTCGTTTTCGCTTTTTGACAAAAATTTCAGTTCTACTCTGTTATCCATTATGTATTCCGCCTTTCTATGCAGATTTCAGTGCATCGGAGAGATTATCGTGTATGTTCACTATTTGACCTATGCCCGAAAGCTCCAAAAGCTTCCTGAGGGTAGGCTTATTTACTATGATGCTTACCGTACCTTTAATTACCGTCATTATCTTGTACCTGCCTATTATGAGTCCTATACCGGAGCTGTCCATAAAATCCAGCTTGGTGAAATCAAAGATAAGCCTGCGCACATTTTCGTGACTTATCTTGAGGTCTATCTGCTCCCTTACGGATGGAGCCGTGTGCTGGTCAATATCCCCCGTTACCGTGGCAATGAGAGTACCCGACCTTAACGTAAAGTTAACCATAAAAAATTCCTCCTGTAGTAAGTTTACAATAAACTTTCTACGGAGGAACTATTTTTCCTTTGTCGGGAAATGAGAGGTTTTGAAAGATTTACGTCAGACAGTTTGCGAACGAAAGTTGACAAAAAAGTCCATCACCATTTGTCTTGTTATATTTCAGAGTATGTATACTCTTTTGATTTTGCAATCGGCATGGCGGAAGCATTCCACACAAACACCCTGAACTTTGAAACATCTGCCGCAAAAAATGTTCCCTTATAAATTCCGTTTTCCGACACAAGCTTTCTAACCTCAGCAGTTTTATCATCAACGTAAGATACCGCAATAACTATTGCATCATCGGAAATATTTTTTAAGCCTACGCTTACAACAACATTCTCTCCCGAGGCTTCCGTCTCAAAATCAGCTATTTTTGGAAGCTCGTTAGCTGAATCTTCCAAAGCAGAAATTGCAATCTCAAAACTGTTCATTTTTTCTTCTGAAAAAGAATATTTTGTTCTTTCAAAATCTTTTCTTATTTCAGAAACCAATTCACCATCCGATTCATTCCGAACTGATAACAATGCAATGTCCTTTATTACGAAGGATATCTCCGTTTTGTTACCGGCAACATCTGTGGCAACAATTGTATGGCTTCCAACTTCACTTACGGTTAAGTTATCACTATTGCACAATTCATTATTAAGGTAAATACTGCCGAGCTCGGTATCATAAATTTCAATAATACGGTCTATGTAATATACACCACCTTCTTCAACTCCCGATATAACAGGAGCTTCACTATCCTGACTGAATTTAAATGTAAATGACTGCGTTCTAGCCCCTGTTTCCGAATTCTGACAATAGATACTTATGCTGTGGTCACCTACACTGTTTACAATAAATGTATTTGTATCTTCAACTTGTGCATATGGAGTGGATGTATCCAATACAACCTTGTCGTATCCATCGGGGATAACAACATCAAAGATAACATCATATGTTGCCATGGTTGAACCATCATATATTTCATCATTGCTTGTTACCGATACATCCGGTGCTGAATCTTGGGTGATTTCAAATGAAAACTCTGCGGCATATAATTCATCATTTGAAAGATATGCTCGGACAGTTTCTTCTCCGGGTGTATAACCAATTACACTAACAGACAAATCCTCATTTTTGGATATAATAACATTGTTGTTAGCACATTCCCAAATTACAGAATCCGCAAAAGTTTCGGGAATAGACATAGTGATAGTTTCGCCTGTTTTAATGGTAGTTTTATCTGCAGTTATGGTAAAGTTTTCGGGAACTTCACTATAAATATCTTGTTGTTCGTCTCCATTTACAAGCTTGACAGAAAGCTGTTCTTCAACCATTTCACCGGTATTGATAACAATCATCGAACCGTCGGACAAATCCTGATTTTCCACAAAAGTCTGCCTTGCTACTGTTGGATTATCTGCATCACTTACCGCACACACACTTACAACTTCGTCGGATTTAATCTTTACAATATAGACTTCAGGCGGAAGCGTTAAACCGAATGCCTGCGGAAAATACGCAACCATTCCATAGTCTTTGTATTCAACACTTGTTTCAGTTGATTCATCAATGCAGATACTTTCAATCAATTCTTCTGCCTCATCATAAATTGAAATCTCTGCATTTCCAAAAACTTTAATGTTCTTTGACGCATCGGAAACTACGTTTTTTTCTATTGACGCTAATCGAACCTTTGAAAATTCTATAGTTTGTGTATTATTATCTTTATCAACAACTGTAACTGCATCAGTTCTTCTTGATTGTGTACTTATTTCAATTGTGTTGGAGCCACAAGTTATTTTGTTGCCTGAAATAGTGATTTCTGAAAGAACATAATCTGTAAAGACAATTTTGTCTTTACCTGACGGATCTATTATCGTATCATTTCCAAATTCCTTGCCAAAAACATATTTGTCATTTCCTGCACCGCCGTTTAAAACATCATTACCGGCATTACCAACTAAGGTGTCATCTCCACCTTCCGGAAGTGTAATATCATCGTTGCCATCTCCGGTTAAAACATAGTGCTTGGTAGGAGCAAATGTTCGCACTTTATATGTCTGCTGACTGTTGCCCGGAAGACTTGGAAGTTCATTTTTATTCGTTAGCGGTGCAATATATGCAATATAAGTATTGTTTCCGGCTGTACCTATATATCGTTTTTCAGATATGTATGGTTCAGCTACATGTTCTTCCACCTTTTTTGTAAGTTCAAAACTATTGTTGCTATAATTAATTATACTTTCGATACCATGATAATCCTTTTTCAGTTCAACAACATAATCCCATGTAAATCCAACCAGTGGATACGGCAAAGCAACTAACTTTGCATTCTCGCTTTTATCATTATAGTTATTTGTATCTGCATACTTTACATAGTTTAAAAAATCTGTGCCATTGAAACCTATAATTGCATTATTCAGCACATCATTGTGTCCGTTAAAATGTTCAAAGACATATTTATCAAAGCCCTCATAATTTACCGGATAGTTATTTACATAATCCCATACTCCGTGCTTATATACAAAGTTTGTTGCTCCGTTAACATTGTCGCAACGTACATTTTACACTGCCGTGAATGGTTACATTGGTTAAACTTTTGCAATCTTTAAACGCTCCTCCACCAATAGTTGTTACACTATCGGGAATAATATAGGATGTATCTGTTTTACCAACAGCATATTTAATTAATGTAGTTTTATTTATATTAAAAAGGTTTCCTTCTAAAGAACTATAAACCTTATTATTAACATCTACTTCTATATTAGTTAAACTCTCGCACTCGTCAAACGTACCATCGCCAATAGTTGTTACACTATCGGGAATGGTTACATTGGTTAAACTAGAGCAATACTCAAACGCAGAATTACCAATAGTTGTTACACTATCGGGGATGGTTACGTTGGTTAAACTAGAGCAATAGCGAAACGCACCAGTGCCAATAGCAGTTACAGGGCAACCACCGAGTGTTGATGGTATCTCAAGATTTCCGCTTACAGAAGTTTGGCAGTCTGTAATGGTTGCCTTACCATTTCCTATGGTATAGGTAAATACACCCTCTGTTGCAGCAAGTGCATCCGTGGGCGACACCATAAACATACTTACCATAATACATATAACCACCAGTAAGCTTAAAAATTTTTTTGTCATAATATCACTTCCGT
>CAYXPV010000023.1:3722-12230 GCA_964467285.1 uncultured Oscillospiraceae bacterium | reverse complement strand
GGCAAAATTCCGGAAGAAATCCGTAGGATTTCAACATTTAAAATGGAAGGGGGACCGCGTGAGCCGTGGATGAGGTGGTACGCTTTCAAATAGCAGTAATGCTACACCTCATCAGTCACCTTCGGTGCCAGCTTCTCCTCAAGGAGAAGCCTTTTACTCCACCAAACTTCACCGATAAATGTCAATTTGTAAAATAAACGTAATACTACCGAAAAATAATTTCCATTGACTATTTACTTTAAAGATGATATTATTATAGTACGATAACATCACTATTTTTGAAGTGATATACAATTGTGATGATAAGCTTTGGTTTTATAAGCAAATTCATCTTGATTAAATACAAATGAAATGGAGGTTTTTATTATGAAATCAACAAAAAGGTTGCTCTCATTAACGATAGCTATAGTTATGATACTTTCTTCGGTTTTGTGTGTCAATGTCTTTGCCGATGATGAAACGGTTGTATTTACAGACGTTGCAGAAGGTTATGCGTACTATGATGCTATATACACTCTCGCAAAGGAAGGTATTGTAAGCGGTATCGCCCTAGAGGACGGTACATATGTTTTTAAGCCGGAGGAAACTATTACAAGAGCAGAAGTTGCTACTCTTATAGCAATAGCCCTTGTTAAAGATGAATCTCTTCTTACAGTTACCACAGATAAATTCCCCGATGTTCCCCAGGATCATTGGGCAAACAAATACATTGCTTATGCGGTACAGTCCGGTATTGTAGCCGGTAACGATGACGGAACCTTCCGTCCTGCAAATCCGGTTACCTATGGGGAAGCTGTAAAAATGCTTGTTTGTGCAAAGGGCTATGGTGCTATATACGAAACCACCACACCATGGTATGAAGGATTCGTAACTATTGCCAATCAAACAGGATTTACCAAGGGAGCGCAAGGCTTGGGAAATGCTGAAGCCTCCAGAGGTCTTGTTGCTCAGCTTGTGAACAATATGAGAAATATAGATTATTATCAGCCTAAAACTACTCCCTCAGGCGGAGGCGGTGGAGGTCGCGTAAGCAAAGATGTTGAAGAAGAAAACGAAGATGTTCGCGGCGTTGTAACTGCTGTTTTTGAAACCGGTCTTTCCGGAGAAGAACTTGACCTTACTGTTAACCAGATTATGATTGATGATGTTGTATATAACATTGGAGATTTTAAACTTGAGAAGTTGTATGATTATCTTGGTAAAAGAGTTGATGCCGAATACTCCGTAAAGGCATCCGGCAAGAAAACTCTTGAGAAGATAGAAGTTTCCAATAAGAACGAACAAGTGAGAATTGAGTCGGATGATTTTATCGGTGTTTTTGCAGATGATAACGCAAGATATGTTACATATTATCCTATAGGGGAAAACAAATCAGATACGGCAGAGCTTTCCCCTGAACTTAAAGTTATATATAATGGTTTTTCAGTTCCTGAGGAAGATATTACCAATGAGTTTATTAACGAATATCTTAATATCGAATGCGGTCAGATAGAGCTTATAAACAACAATGGCGGCAAAGATTATGAAGTTGCAATAGTTTCAAGATACGTTGTTTATTTCCCCACATCAAGAAATGTCAGCGGTAAAATCTATACAATCACCGATGCTAACATAGGCACTTCAATTACTCTTAATGAAGATGATTGTATAGTTAAAGAGGTTACTGCCATAAATGGCGGCACCTCCGATGCTAAAATGTCTGCCATATCAACAAATAAAGCTGTTGCTGTTGCTGTACCATACAACAGAACAGAAGATACTCATGTTATTGTTTCTTCTGCTAAAACTAATGATAATGCAGAAGTAGATGCTATTTCCGGCGAATATATTACAATAAACAATAAGGAGTATAAAAAAAGTGCCTACTATGAGAAGTTGTTGCAGTCTGAAGATGCCAAAAAGTATAAGCTGGAAGTAGGCACCAAAGGTACTTTCTATTTTGACCATGAGGGCAATCTTACATTCTTTAAAAAAGCGGAGAATACAAATCCCTATGCCTATGTACTTGGCTTTGATGATGGTGAAGGCCTCGATGGAGTATGTTCCGCATATTTATACACTATCTCAGGTTCCACGGCTACAGCCAAGGTCTTCGCCTTTAAGGATACCGTAAAGGTAAACGGTCAGAATAAAGAACCCGGAGAACTTGGCAGTATTCTCAAGGCTAATGCGGCTGTTATCAATGCAAAGTCTTTGGAAAATGAAGCTAAGATTTTAAATGGTGACTATTCGCAGCTTGTCAGATATAAGTCAACATCAGGTACATTAAATGGAGAGTCGGTTTCTTATCTTACAGAAATTTATACTATTGTTCCGGATGAACTTGAAGATGGTGATGTTGTTCCCGGTATTTTCAGGACTACAAAAGATGATGAAAAAACAGCATTTTCCGACGGTAAGAGCAGACTTAAATATGTTTCCGGCTCAAAGGCGTTCCAGGATAGTGCATCATCTACACAGTTTACCATAAATTCAAATACTGTTGTAATTCTTGTACCTGATGACAGAGGCGATGCAGAAGAATACAAGAAAAAAACTTACTCTTATTTTACAAATGGTAGTACCTACGATGTAGAGCCTTATGATATTAAAAATAATGTAGCCGGAGTTGTATTGGTGTATACAAGAGGTAAATCTACCAAACCTTATGTTGAACTTACGACTAATATTGCTTTGGTTCATAGTGTTACCGACAGCGAAAACAAGGAAACAGGAACTGTTGTTCAGAAACTTAAATACTTCATGGCAGGAGATGCTGTACCTGCAGATTCCAAGGAGTATGATTCAAACGTAAAGGAAATGCTTACCGAAAAGAAAGGCATTTTGAATGGCATTAACGCCGGCGATCTGATAAGATTTGCATATGAAAACAACGAGATTGTTGGTGTTCAGAAGGTATTTGTCGGTGGTCAGCTCTATGACTGGGAGGGAAGCGGAGAAACTGTTTACGATGTATTCCCAGCTGAGGGTAATATAATTACTCACGCAAACGGCAGCAGTTACCCCGAATACTATCAGGTGGTTCACGGTACACTTGATTCCGCAAATATTCAGAGTGACGGAACCGGTGAAATATACGTAACTCCCGGAATTGTTGAAAAACATGAAGACTATGTAGATAGTTGGAAGCCGTATATTGTTAATGCATCTACCAAGATTTACAAGTGGAATGATGACGAGGACAGATTCGAACAAATAGATACGTCATATTTTGTAACGGTTAAAGAATGCAAGGATGCGACTGCCGCTTCCAAGGTTGTAGTTTACAGTATGGCAACTACTAATGTTTTAAAAGCAGTCTATTTGTTGGGATAAAATTTTGAGATACTGAGCATTTTGATGTTCCGGTCTTGAATAAATCCTTGCCAAGAAGATGGCATAAATAACAAAATTATGATATACATCCCACATTTGTGGGGTGTATATTTTTTCGTTCAACTTATACTGATAAATACATTCTTTGCTAAATTTGGGTTTACCGCTCGGTTTGATAAATGAGGAACTTGTTTATGTGTGTCATCCTGAGCTGAACAGTTTGGGTACCCGTTTGAGGTGGTAGCGAAGCATGCCTCAAATGGGAGAGGAGAAACACCGTAGCGAATGAATACTTGCCGAACGGCAAGCGTAATGTAGCGAAGGTTGTTTCGACGAAGTCGAAGGATCTCCAAAACCGTTGAGGCTCTTGTTTGTCAGGAAGATTCTTCGCTTCGCTCAGAATGACATATTGGTAGCGATTTCCACATTCAAACACCCCGACAAATGTCAATTTGTTTTTCAACTTCATCTTGATTTCATATTGAACAACTAAAATTTCGAAAAGCCAAAGCCAATTCCCTGTTTTTGTTAATAACTTATTAATAAGTGTTGATTAATTTGCCAAAGGTCATATGTTTTGTTCGTTCAAAATATTAACTAAAAATGTATGAATCTGCCTTTATGTGTTAGTTATGTGATTGACTTGTAACAAATTTGTCAAAAATTTTGCAATTTTGTTACAACCCTTTTTGCTTAGTTGACGAATTTATGGCACTATTGTACAATATAACCATACTAAGAAGAGTATCCGTGTATACTTTTTGCATATTTATAGGTTAAAATAATAAATTTGGAATGTAGGAGGAATTGACATGAAGACATTAAAGAAGATATTGTCACTCACAATCGTGTTTACAATGCTTTTATCTGTAGTTGCTTTTGCCGGCTATAGTGATGTAGATGTAGACGCTGACTATGCCGGTGCTGTGGAACTTCTCTCTGCTCTGGAAATTTTTGTCGGTGACGACCTGGGCAACTTTAACCCGGACAAAACTATTACAAGAGCCGAGATGGCGGCAATAATGTGCCGTGCCAAAGGCCTTGAAAGTGCTGCGATGAATTCTAAGGGAACTACCAAGTTTTACGATGTACCTGCATCGCATTGGGCATCCGGTTACATAAATGTTGCTAATCAGAACGGCATAATTGCCGGCTATGGCGACGGTAATTTCGGACCTGATGATACTGTTACATATAACCAGGCGGTTAAGATGGTTGTTTCTGCCCTCGGATTCGATCCCATGGCTTCAAGTAAAGGCGGCTGGCCTACAGGATATCTTGTAGTTGCCAACAGCTACGGCATTACAGACGGTGTGTCCGATGCTACCAGAGCAGACATCGCCGTACTTGTGTACAATGCTCTTTCCACACCTATGATGGATCAGACAACGTGGGGCTCTGATGCTGAATTTGAAGTTTTAAACGGCAAAAACGGCAGAGATTACAGAACACTCCTTACCGATATGGATATATACATAGCTACAGGTATTGTAGGCTCTAAGACGTATGATGAAGTAGAATTTGATATTACGCTGGATTCCGATGATGGTGAATTTGAAGACGGCGATTACGAAAGCTTCTTAATCAACGGTTCCGATATCGCCAACTATCAGCATCAGAGCGTTGAAGCCTATGTTTTAAAAGTTCGCAAAGGCGATTACAAAGTAGTGGCTGTTGTTTCTTCCGTTGAAGGCACAACCATGACCATAATTTCCGACGATGTGGAATCCTTTGCAAACAATAAGGTAGAGTACTATATCGACTCTGCAAACAGCTCTAAAACCAAGACAATTAAGCTCAGCTCTGATGTAAGCGTAGAGTATAACAAGAATGAATATTACGGAAGCATTTCCTCTCTGCTCCTTGGCGAAGAGGATGTTGAACTTAAGTTTATTGAAAACACAGGTGACAACAAATATGACGTCATTGTTGCCACAAAGTATCACTCCGCAAGAGTTGATGAAGTAAATCCCGAAAGGGATCGCATAGAAATCGGCGGAACTATGGTTACACTTGATTTTGATGATGAAGATGTTACCATAATCCTCGAAGATGACAGAGGAAACAAACTCGACCTTGACGATTTTGAAGAAGATGATGTTGTTGCGGTAGTTGCAGACAACACCAACTTCAAAAATTACATTGACTATATAAGAATTGTCAAACTCACTAACGCTGTAGTACGCGGATATGTAGAGTCCACATTCTCTTCTGGCGGATATGAATATGTGGTTATTGATGATGAAGAATTTATCGACGGTACAGAAACCTCTCTCTCCGTTGGCGATGAAGGTCTGTTCTTTATCGGTATGACCGGCAAGATTATAGATTTCGATGGAAGCTCCGCAAGTAAAGATTATGCATATATTCTTGAAGCAGCTGTATCCAATGATACATTTTCTTCCGACAGATGGATATTGAAGCTTCTTACTATTGAGGATGGTATTATTACTTACAATCTTACAGAAAATGCAAGTGATTATTTTGAAGAAACATATGCCGCAAAGCTTGGTATAAATACATCAACTCAGTCAAAACAGCTTTACGAAAATCTTACCGATGCACAGAAGGCAGATCCCGACAGAATTATCACTTATAAAACAAACGCAAGAGGATATCTTAAATCCTTTGAAAGTGCTCAGGAATCTGCAGCAAGAATAGAACAGCTTGATTCTGCACACGATGAGTTCAATATTAATACTCAGAAGCTTGGCGGTGCATTCCTTGAAGATAATGTGGTTATCTTCAACGTAGCAAGCTCCAGCGTAGACAAGACCTATACAACAGATATCAGCTATCTTGTGGACGATGCAAAATATGCAGGTGTTGTAATCGCTAATGAGGACTACGAATACTGTGTAATGGCTCTTACCGGTGGTGAAAGCTCCTTTGAAGCCGAAAATGGTTTTGCTATTGCCACAAGAGTTGCTACCACCGATGACGATGACGGTAACACTGTGACTAAGGTTACATTTGTACAGAATGAAGAAGAAAATCTTACTGTATATTTTACAGAGGATTCCGAAAACTATGCAGGCAATGATTCTGCATATGAATCTCTCAAGCCCGGTGATGTATTTGCATACAATGCTAACTACTCCGGTTATGTTTCCGAATATGTAATTCTTGGTAGCGTCAACAAAAATGGTCTTCTTGACGTAAATAAATCCGCGTTTGGTTCCTTCAATGAAGATACAGAGTTTTTATATGGTTATATATCATGCACTTCCTCTGAAAAGAAAAACAATTCAAGGGGTGAAGTTATAGAAATTAACTGCGGTGGTACCGAAGAAACAATCGTTGTATATTCCTCAAGCAATCAGTATACTTACAACGATTCCGGCAGAAATACCGTAATTGAAGTTGGCGATTATTTGGCAGAGGATGCATACTACTACGAAGAAGATACAAACGAAGTAACTTTTGTATTTATTAAGCTTGTTGATGAAGATGTTGTGGATATCTACTCTTTCAACAACAGAGTTAAGCTTGGTGGTAACGAAACCGTTGCTCTTCTTATTGATGTCATCGGTACTGTTGAGTACAACGACGAAGTTCTTGCAAAGATTGAAGCCGCAGAAGAAGCATACGAAGCTCTCAGCACAACTCAGAAAGCTAAGGTAACTAACTATAGTGTACTTCTTGAAGCAAGAGAAACATACAATTCCTTAAAAGCTGCTGCAGATGCTGCAGAAAAGGAAAGGGCAGACAAGGAAAAGGCTGATGCTACAGAAGCCCTGATTGCCCAGATTGGTACAGTTGAATTAAGTGATGAATGTAAGATTAAGATTGAACTTGCAGAAGAATCCTTTGACGGTCTTACTGCAGATCAGAAAGGTTATGTTGAAAATCATCACGTACTCGTTGCCGCAAGAAGTGAATATGATGCACTCAAGGCAGCAAAAGAATCACAGGATAAAGTGAATAATGTTATTGCTCTTATTAACATTATCGGTGATGTAGACAACTCAGCGGATTGTAAGACAAAGATTGACCTGGCAAGAGAAGCTTACAATGCACTTTCGGAAACCGAAAAAGGTCAGGTTACCAATTACACCGTACTTACAGATGCAGAAACGGCTTACGAGGCTCTCGTAAGCACCGCCGCTGTAGGCGAAGTAATTCTCCTTATAGACAGCATCGGCGAAGTAGAACCTACCGATGAATGTAAGGAAAAGATAGATTCAGCCGAGAATGCTTTTGCAGCACTTACCTCTACCGAAAAAACACAGGTTACAAATGCTGATGAACTTGAATCTGCAAAGAGTGAGTATTCTTCTTCCGTGGCAAATGTAGAAAATGTTAAAGCTCTTATTGATGCTATAGGCACAGTTACATATACAAGCGAATGTGCAGACAGGATAGAAGCGGCAAAGGCAGCTTACAAAGCACTTGGTACTGCCGAAAAATATGCAGTAACAAATTACGCAAAGCTTGCCGAAGCTGAAAACACTTACGATGAATTGGAAACTGCTGCAAAAGCAGCAGAAAAAGAAGCCGCTGACAAAGCAGAAGCTGCAAAGGTGGATGCGTTAATCGCACAGATTGGCACAGTAGATGCAACAGCTGCATCCAAGGCTAAAATAGATGCCGCAGAGGAAGCATACAACGCTCTTACATCTGCACAGAAAGAATATGTTGCAAATTATGCAACTCTTACAGCAGCAAAGGCAGCATATGCCAAGGCAGTTGAAGAAGCAAAGGTAGCCGCAGACAAAGCAGAAGCCGCAAAGGTAGATGCTATAATCGCTCAGATTGGTACAGTAGATGCTTCCGCGGCATCCAAAGCAAAGATTGATGCGGCAGAAGAAGCATACAACGCACTTACATCTGCACAGAAAGAATATGTTGCAAACTACGCTACTCTCACAGCGGCAAAGACAGCATATGCCAAGGCAGTTGAAGAAGCTAAGATAGCTGCAGACAAAGCAGAAGCCGCAAAGGTTGATGCTTTAATAGCACAGATTGGTACAGTAAGTGCAACAGATGCATCTAAGGCAAAAATTGAAGCCGCAGAAAAGGCTTACGATGCTCTTACTGCAGAACAGAAAAAATATGTTGCAAACTATTCAACTCTTACTGCTGCAAAAACTGCATACGACAAAGCAGTTGAAGAAGCAAAGGTAGCTGCCGATAAGGCAGAAGCCGCAAAGGTTGATGCTTTAATAGCACAGATTGGTACAGTAAGTGCAA
>CAYXPV010000023.1:0-3622 GCA_964467285.1 uncultured Oscillospiraceae bacterium | reverse complement strand
AGGCAAAAATTGAAGCCGCAGAAAAGGCTTACGATGCTCTTACTGCAGAACAGAAGAAGTACGTAGCAAACTACGCCACCCTTACTGCCGCAAGAACAGTATACAATGCCCTCGTTGCAACAAAATGAATTAAGCCAAATACTCATCTCATGTCCTTTGTTTAATAAAACCAAGATAAAAGCCACGGCTCGTGTACCGTGGCTTTTGTCATGCTTTAGAATAAATTTGGGTTTGTCGCTCTGTTTGACAAACGATGCACTCGTATATATGTGTCATCCTGAAGTGGAGCTGAAGGATCTCCATAACAACCAAGATTCTTGTTTGTAAGGAAGATTCCTCGCGTTGCTCGGAATGACAAAGGGATAGCAAATTTTGGTTTGTCGATCTGTTTAACAGCGGTGATAATGTAGGGTAGGGGCTTGCTCCTGCCGTTAAATTTTGGTTTGTCGCTTTGCTTGGCAAACGATGCACTTACTACCAATGTGTCATCCTCAAGCGAAGCTGAAGGATCTCCAAAACCAATGAGGCTCTTATTTGTCGGGAAGATTCTTCGCTTCGCTCAGAATGACATATTAGTAATGACTTCTCCGCTCAGGATGACATTTATGGGGCTGACACAGCTCCATAAATGTCAATTTGTACTTTTCTTTTTAATCCAACACAGCCCAACCGAATTCATTTGCAGAATAAAGATTTCTTCCGAGATTATAAACCGGGGCTTCTTCCTCAACCCAAGGTGTGTTATCTATTTTTATGCATAGCTTAAAGGGCACTTTTTCAGGTGCCGAATTGCATCTTTTCCTGTCGGCAATAATTCTGACAACGTTTTCGTCACGTTGTATACGATATTTGCCGTATTCTTCTTTAAATTTATTGCCATACAGCGGTACATATAGATCAATGTCATCGGGAAGATATGGCTTACCGTCTTTGTCTATGAGTATTTCACACTCGGGCACCATAAGTCTGTTTTCAAAGCACAACATAACTGTGGCATTTTGGTTGCATTTTATTTCCAGATAAATATTTTCATTGTCGTAAGCACCTAAGAAACTACCTTTGTCACCAATTTTTTCTTCTTTGGACTTGTTTATATCTTTGGTGAGTACGTAGCAGTTCTTATTATCTGTGGTGTAATACTCAAGGGGTGCCTTTCCTTCCGCAATTCTTTGGTATATTATGGGAAATTCTGTTTCAAGAAGTCTTTTTAGCTGTTCTGCGCGGTATTTCAGCTTACTTGGAAAAAACTTGAAACCTTCTGCTTCTGAGTGATACCCCAAACGGCAATCCGCTTCACACATAACTATCATACGGTTGGTGTTTTCTATTTCATTTTCCACGATTGCCTTCATTTCATTCAGCGTACTTGTGGGATTTGCGGTTATATATCCCAATTCTTCGCGAAGCTTGTAGAATTTCAATATGTTGGTTCCGCTTTCAAAGAGAATTGCAAGTGACTTTGAAAGAGTTTCCATTTCTCCGGTTTTGTCTATGGGAAGTACATCAAGCCCTTTTTTCCAACTTGAACATATTTTTTCGCAAAGCTCTATGGTTTCGGTCAAGGTATGACTTTGCCTCAGACAATCCCCTATGCGGTCTCCGTTGGGCTTGTCCGGCAGAAGCCAGCTTCTGGGTAAGGTAATATTTTTAGGTATAAGTTGAAGCTCCCACGCTACACCATCGTGCATGGGACCGTAGTAACTGAACATTATGTTTAAGGGATAATTGGCGTAACCTTCGGCAAAGTATTTCCAAGCTTTTGTAACCGATTTGGCGGTACTTCTTCCGTATAGTATACCTGCCAGATGATTAAGAAATTTATCTTCATTGGAAAAATCCTCCGTAAAAGACAGTATACCTGCCGCTTTGCTCATTATAGAAGGATAATTGCCGAAGTACCAGCATTGAAGCACACCTTCCACCTTGTATTTATACGCACCGGCATACTTTTTAAATACAAGCCCCGGTACGGGTATGTAGGGTACTGTAGCCAATTCGTGGGAACAACATACCTGCATTTTGGCATAAAGGTGCTTTTGGTATTTGTTGGATTCTTTGGCGGTTTCTTCAAACAGATAGGAAGGTCCCGGGTATGACAGCCAATAATCAATACCAAAGCGTTCTTTTCCTAATTGCTCTGCAAATCCGTAATCCTCAATGTTTTGCATCAGCTTTACATCATCGGGGACTTTTCGCACGTATTCCTTTATATCCTCGAAATTCCACACACGCTGACCGTAGGTCCAGCTTATAAACTCGCCCTTGGCACCGGCTCTGCGCATACCCTCGCGGATAAGGTCTGCCGTGTATGCCAGGGTTTCCCCTCTGGAATATTTACTGCAACGGGGGCACTTATGTATGTTACCGGCGGAGGCACAGCTTGTTACTCTTTCGCCTGCGGTTATATCTATATATCCGCCAAGGTCGGGTACAAGTGTAAAAAGGCGTTGCACAGATTCTATGCAGTATTCTCTGCCTCTGTCGGAACGGGTACAAAATGCAAGTCTGTCGTAGCCCGGAGAGCCGGGAATATCCGGGTACTTTTCAGCCATTTCAGGCGTAAGTCCCCAAGGCTCCACTGCAAAGACATAAACCTTAATTCCGTATCTTGCACATTTTGCCACAACTTTTTTGAGCTTGGCAATTCGTATTTCGGAACCATCACCGTATTCGGGTATTATGGCGGAGGGTATAAGGTCTTTAAAATGAGTGTATATCCAAATGCCGTTATTGCCGTCGTGAACAAGTCGGTTTAAATATTCATCGGGGTAGTAGTCCACATCGTCCCATAATTCATCTATGTTGTGGGGCGGACGGTTTGTGGGGCTGAAAAATCCCCGGGTGATTCGGGACTTTATTACGGGTTTTCGGGTAACTGTTCCGGGTTTTAAAAAAGCACCTTCGGACTCTGTCAAAATATCTTCAAGATAAACCAGGGCTCTTCGCACGCCTTCGGTGTCACCCGATTTTATGCTTACTTCTTCTTTTGATACGGAGACAGTGTATTCTTCAAAACAAGATGTTTCCGCCTTTTGTATATGTATTCTGCATTTGTCGCCTTTGATTTTGTACACATTCAAAAAGGTTTCAAAATCCGCATAGGCAGTTTTCAGGAGCCCTCCATCGTCGGGAAAACTAATGTCAAGATACATTCCTCTCAAATCAATTTCTTCGGGTTCGGCAAACCTGTTTCCAAAAAACGGCGGCTTTTCGGAATGGATAGGTTTTTTGAGCTCTTCCACAAACTCAGGGGAAGGTTGTTTGCAGAAAAATTCGTCCACATTTTTGTGTGTAGCTTCAAAACAAACGGTTTCTGCTTTATTTTTGCTCATGCTAAAACCTCCTTTGCGATTTTATTCTAAATTAATATTATACACTTGTCTTTATACAATGTTAAGTGTTTTTTGTAAAAAATAAAAAAACGCTTCCAAAGAAGCGGATTTGACACTATATAAAACTTCTTCCTTATTCCCTATTACCTGTTACTTTCCAAAATCGACAAGGGAAAAGTGAATAGTGAATAGGTAACAAGTAAAATCGACAAGACTCTTTGAAGAATCTTGTCGATTTTGGTGACCCCTACGGGAATCGAACCCATGATTGCGCCTTGAGAGGGCGCCGT
>CAYXPV010000022.1:12021-12257 GCA_964467285.1 uncultured Oscillospiraceae bacterium | reverse complement strand
AAAATATGCCGGCGGCGGTGTTATGAAGCACTTTAATCGCCTGAAAATAAAAAAAGCCATGAGACTTTTAAAAATGGATTTTTCCATTGCCGAAATCAGCCGTCAGCTGGGATTTTCATCAGCTAACTATTTTGCAGTAGTCTTTCGGAGGGAAACCGGAATGCTTCCCTCAGAATTCAGACTTACTGAAAATGCAGAGATTAAAACAAAATAACATTAGCAGATCTTATTGTGTA
>CAYXPV010000022.1:0-12011 GCA_964467285.1 uncultured Oscillospiraceae bacterium | reverse complement strand
TTCGACAAATTAATTTACAGTCCCTTTGGGGAATAGAAAAAAATGATTCAGAATTGTCAAATCGAACTTAAATCAAGGCAACGCCTTGATTTAAGTGATAACCCGAAGCTGTACAAAAGTACTGCGAGTGGTGAGATTTGGCAATAGCAAAAAGGCATATAATATGAGAAAAACATCTTAAAATAGATGTTTTTCTACATTTATAATAATTTTATATAATTTACAAGCTAATTAACACTCTGCGTTCCTTTATATTACTGGCTTTTTGCGGTCTGGACTTTTTTTACATTTCCTGTTACTATTGTTTTTTTATTTTTTCACAATACTTATAATATTCTTTAAGGTCAGCATTCCAAGTGTTTGCAGTATTGTTGGTATCTTTTGATTTAATATCGGGATATTCCCCGGAAACTACTCCTGCAAAATATCTTGTAAACTTTTCCGCACCTTTGTAGTTCAGGTGGGATTTATCGAAAAAGTCATCTTTTATATCCAGCCCAATTTCCTCGTATCTGCGATTGAAGTCAATAAAGGGAATGCCCTCTTTTTTTGCCATTTGTTTTACGGTGTTGTATTTCATTTGGTCTTGCTTTACAACATTTGACGGGGTTTTCACCAGAAGAAGAGGAATATTATTATCCTCGGCAAGGTTTACTATTTTGTAAAAATATTCCTTTTGTTTTTCCGCTATCGGCTCTGTTTTATCGGTTTGACCGTCCGGTAAAATTGCACCGTCAAAGGTTTGCTCCAAAAGAACATACCCTTTAAGGTAGTCCCTTGCCTTGGACCTGTCAAAGGTGAAGTCGGTTTTTGTAAGCTCATTCCAACGGGAATGATATTTTACAAAGTTGCATATAAGCTCAAAACGCGTTCCGTAATCGGGTGCCGAAACGGAAGCAAGCTCCAATTTGTTTTGGCTTAAGGGAAGGTCATCCATATAGGAGTGGGTAACGCCTTCGTCGGCGTATTCTTCCTCATAGGTAAATGCCAGTATATCCATAACCAAAAGCTTTGGCTTCTGCGTTTTAAGTGCTTCTTTCATATATGTGTAGGAAGCCCACACGGGTTGATTCTGTGTTGCTAAAATGTAGGATTTTGTGCCGTTTTCTTCGTACATTATAAGTGGGTTAAAGGAGCAATAGGTGTTTGAAGAACCGAAGAACATAACGTCATATTCATTTTCCGGGCTGTTGTAAAATCCCGAGATTTTTTCGGTATAGTTCCAGGCACCGCCTACGGTCTTGCGACTGAGTATTTCCGACACACGGGTGAACATCACGGTAAAAAGAAAAATAAATATTAAAACAGCGGCAAACGATTTAAATACTTTTTTAGATTTCATACGCTCACCTCACTAAAACTGAAAATATATGAACTGGCTTTCGCTGTAGCCCGGTCCGTATATTCCGAATATCAGTATTGTAAATACAAGAATTAATCCCAAAGCAATACGGACTATTCCGTTTGTTCTTGCTATGGTTCCCGAGGGGGAAAGTCCTTTGTAACGGGAAAAGCTTATACCGAAAAGTACAATGACGGAAATGAAAAGAGCGAATATATTGAACCAGTCCAGTCCCATATTGAATATACTTCCGTCGGTAAATGTCCATATATTAAAATCGGTAAAGATTTTTTTAATCATAACAAGAGCATCGGTCATATTGTTTGCACGGAAGAATATCCACCCGAAGCATACCAACACAAAAGTAAATATAACCTGAAATGCTTTGTGAAGGGTGTCGTTACGGTCAATGGAAAAAGCAGAGCAGAGCTTATTTCGTACAGGCTCTGTAATACCGCCTATAATCTGATATGCTCCGTGAAGCACACCCCATATTACAAAGTTCCAACTTGCCCCGTGCCACAGTCCGCTGGCGAAGAACACTATCATTATGTTAAGATATTTTCTGAATGTTCCTTTGCGGTTTCCGCCAAGAGGAATGTAGAGGTAATCCTTGAACCACCCGGAAAGGGATATGTGCCACTTTCTCCAGAATTCAGCAATGGAACGGGCAAAATAGGGCTGTTTGAAGTTTTCCATAAGCTCTATCCCCATAATGCGTGATGCACCCCGGGCAATGTCGGTGTATGAGGAAAAATCGCAATATATCTGCAGAGCAAAAAGAACCGTTGCAACGGCAATCTCCACTCCGCCGAATGCGGCGTGATTGTTGTATACGGCGTTTACTGCAATGGCGGCTCTGTCTGCAATAACAAGCTTTTGGAAAAATCCCCAAAGCATGAGGAACAGGCCGCTTTTGGCTCTTTGCCAATTAAACGGATGGTAGATTTTGAGTTGATGTATAAGATTTGTTGAACGTTCAATAGGACCTGCCACCAGCTGAGGGAAGAAGGACACGAAAAGCATATACCTGAATAGATTTTTTTCGCAGGGAATATCCTCGCGGTATACATCCATGGTGTAGCTTAATGCCTGGAAAGTGTAGAAGGAAATTCCCACGGGGAGAATTACGTCAAAAGAGGGATTTATCGCCTGTATGTTAACCATGGCGAGAACCCTGTTTAAGTTTTCCACGGCAAAGTCAAAATATTTGAAGAAAAACAGTATGGCAAGATTTGATATGAAGCTCACGCCTACAGTGATGTTTTTAAGAGTTTTCGATTTCTTCGGGTTTTCTAAGCCGTTGAATTTGTCTATAAAAAATCCGCTGAGCCAGGTTATGAGTGTAGAGGTAAACATAAGCAGGGCATACTTTGGATTCCAGCACATATAAAAATAGTAGCTTGCACCAAGAAGCCATATCCATTTAATCTTTTTGGGAATGGCAAAATACACAAGACATACTATTGGAAAAAATATTAAAAAGTGAAGGGAATTAAATAACATTTCAATCTCTCCGGTAATGTGGAAATATATATGATAACATTATACAATAAATATTTATAGGTGTCAAATTTCAATTTACGTATTCTAAATAAAAACGGGAAAAGCTCAATTGAGCTTTTCCCATTCAATAATTATTTTTTAAGTACTACACCAAGTTCGTCGGCAAGTTTATCTCTTTCTTCAATAAACTCTTCAAACTTTTTGTCCGCTTTGCTTATACAGTCATTAGCTTTGTCGATGGAATCGTAATCTCTATTCTCTACGCCATTTAAAGCATTTTCGTATGCTTCGTGTCTTAATTCAACAATTTCAATATAAATTTCGTGAAGTTTTTTAATATCTTCATCGCTGATTTCGGTTTCTTTAACCTTTTTTACAAATTCTTCAGACTTGGGAATAATTTCTTCTTTGAGGGTTGTAACGATTTCATCGTCATTCATTGTTGTTACTTTTCCGTACATTGTGTGAAGCTCTTTGTAGTCTTTGTCGAAATCTATACAGGTTTCGCTTACATATGTTTCAAACTCAGCACTTGCACCACAACCCGTTAATATTACAGCAAACATTAAAACGGCAGTTATTAATGCTAAAATTTTTGCTTTTTTCATAATTTGAATCCCCTTTTATATAAAAATTAAAGAATGGACTTAATATATTCAGCCATTTTGTCGCATTTGCAGTTAGCAAAGAAAAGTTCGGAGAACTTAGGTCCTGCAATAGCACCCTTTAAGAGTTCTTGGTCGAGATTGGGGAGAATGTCGAGAATATCTCTGTGTGTAACTTCTTTAACACCGTCGAGAATCTTCTTGTTTCTCTGTTCGGGAACAACTCTTTCCTTGGGATATCCGCCGCCACCGGGCTGACCGAAGAGCTTTTCAAAGGTGTACTGAAGGTTGAGCTCGGATCCCCAGCCGAAGCCCTGAGCATAAGGCATGGAGATTGCATTACCGTCATTTACCTGAGAGAAGAGGTATGCATCGAGAGGGTTTGTAACATGACCGCAAAGTACCTTGGGGAAGGAGTTTAATGCAAGCATAGCGCCTTCGCCTGTACCGCAACCTGTAACTACAAAGTCAACAGCACCGGAGTTAAGAAGGATAGCAGCAAGGATACCGCACTGTACATATGTAAGCTGCGCATCGTCCTCAGCAGAGTACATACCGAAGTTTAAAACTTCGTGACCCATGGGCTCTACAACCTTCTTCAAGGTTTCTTCAATGATGGCATTTTTAGCTGCCTGGCTGTTTTCGTTAATTAAAGCAATTTTCATTTTTATCATCCTTTCAAAGAAATTGTACTATGTACATATCATACCATAAATTGGGGCAGAATATCAAGTATAAAAAGAATAAACAAAATTATATTTTTCAAAAGCTATACTTTTATAAAATTTTTTTCTTGAACAGAGTGCGGTAAATATGCTATACTTTTAACATATTAATGACCAGGGAGGAATAACTATGAGTATAAGAATAGGTATTTTCGGTTACGGAAACCTTGCAAAAGGTGTTGAGCTTGCTGTTCGAAAGTGCCCCGATATGGAGCTTGCGGCAGTATTTACACGCAGAGACCCTGCAGGAGTTAAGATTAAAACAGAAGGAGTTCCCGTATACCACGCAGACGATGCAGTAAAATATAAAGATGATATAGATGTAATGGTTCTCTGCGGCGGAAGTGCTACAGACCTGCCTGCGCAAACTCCCGAAATGGCAAAGTATTTCAATGTAATAGACAGTTTCGATACCCACGCCAGAATTCCCGAACACTTTGAAAATGTGGATAAAGTTGCCAAGGAAAGCGGAAAAGTGGGTATAATTTCCGTAGGTTGGGACCCGGGTATGTTTTCCCTTAACAGAATGTATGCAGGTGCCGTTCTTCCCGACGGTGAGGACTATACCTTCTGGGGTAAGGGCGTAAGCCAAGGCCATTCCGATGCTATTCGAAGAATAGACGGTGTTCTTGATGCAAGACAGTATACCATTCCCAAGGAGGAAGCTTTGGAAGCAGTTCGTTCGGGTAAGGCTCCCCAGCTTTCCACCCGTGACAAGCACTTAAGAGAGTGCTTTGTTGTGGCAGAGGAAGGTGCAGACCTTGAAAGAATAAAGAACGAAATTGTAACTATGCCCAACTACTTTGCAGACTACGATACCATAGTAAACTTTATTTCTATGGAAGAGCTTAAGGCAAATCACAGCGGTATTGCCCATGGCGGTTTTGTAATCCGCAGCGGCAAGACAGGCATAAACGGTGAAAATAATCACATCATTGAATACAGTTTAAAGCTCGATTCCAATCCCGAGTTTACCGCATCTGTTCTTACGGCATATGCCAGGGCGGCATATCGTTTGAATAAGGAAGGTGCAAAGGGCTGTAAGACTGTATTTGATATTGCTCCTGCATATCTTTCGGATAAGAACGGAGCAGAATTAAGGGCTCATCTTCTCTAATATTGAGCATAAAAATTAGAGAGTGTAAATTTACACTCTCTTAGGGGAATAGCAAAAAGGCATATAATGTGAGAAAAACATCTTGAAAATAGATGTTTTTCTTACATTAATGGAAATTTTATATAATTTACAAGTTAATAAGCACTTTGTATTTCTTACTATTACTGCCTTTTTGCGGTCTGGTCTTTTTTACATTCTCCTTTATATGTTGTTTTTATGATTTTTTCTGTACTCCTTCGGAGTTTCTCCGATGTTCTGTTTAAAAAGCTTTGTAAAGTATGCAGGAGAATCAAAACCCGAACGCCAGGCAATTTCCGAAATTCCGTAATTGGTGGCGGAAAGCAGGTTCCGGGCATTTATAAGTCTGTAGTATATAAGAAATTGGTGAAGAGTTTTACCGGTTTCTTTTTTTATTATAATACTTAAATGATATGGATGATAGTTGAAATTCGAAGCTATATCCTCATTGGAAAGGGACGGATTCGAATAATTTTCCTGTATATACAGAAGTACGGCCTTACACAGTTCGGAATGTACAATTTCGGATTCCGGTTTTATAATTTCCAAAAGAGCCATTTTTAAAACTGCAGAGGTATTTTCTCTGTAATAGCTGGTTTTTAAAATAAAATTATCTGTGCATTGACTCATAAGGTGTTCTATGTGGGAACCGTACTTTACAACAGGTGAAGTCAGTTCCTTACACAAGGAATACTGAGGTACCAATTCTTTTTGAAAATTATCCGGTGTTGCGGTGCCGATAGAATTCTTAATATGGGTGTTGTGACTCGTAAGGTCAAAATTCAGTACAGTCATGGAAAAGTTTTCACCCGAGGTAATGTCAAAGGTATAGCAGGTTTCCGGAGGCAAGTATATCACGGTTTTATTTATTATATTGTATTTTTTGCCGGAAATAACTATATTGCCTGTTATATTATCAAGAAAAAACAACCTGCAATCATAGCAGATACTCGGAGTTTTGTTCGTTGAAGGTATATCTGTAAATTTTTCTGCAAAACGGATATAGGGGTTTAAATCACTTATAACCATAAAACCGAATTCCTTTGTTTTATTATAGACAATTTATATAATTCCTGCATAACCCAGCCCTATTCCCACTGCTGCGGAAATTACTATAATTGCAATGGGATGCACTTTCTTAAAAGAAAGGAAGGTCATTGCCACATAGAGTAGTGCAGATATGGCAAAAGGTACAAGTTCAATATTTTTAATTCCGCTTGGGATAAATACGGTTGTTGCCATAGAAATAAGTGCCGCGGCAATAAGACCTATTACGGTACTTTTAAGTCCTGTCATACAGCCGGAAACAATACGGCTGTATTTGAATTTTTCGTAAAACTTTGCAACTATAAGTATTATTACAAAAGAGGGCAGAACAACACCGAGGGTTGCAAAGAAGGCTCCCCACAGGTCACCTTGGGTAATACCCACATAGGTTGCCATATTTATGGCAAAGGGTCCGGGGGTACTTTCGCTTACGGCAACAAAGTTTATAATTTCTTCGGCTGTTGCCCAATTTTCATTAAGCACAGCCTCCTGAATAAGGGGAAGCATGGCGTATCCGCCGCCAAAGGTGAAGGCACCTATTTTTAGAAAGGTGAGGAAAAGCTTTACAAATATATTTGAAAGAATATTGGTAATTATATTCATTGCTTAGCCCTCCTTCTCTTTATTTCCGAGGACACAAGTCCCACTACGGCGCCAAGTCCTATAACTATAAGGGCGTTCACCTTAAGAAATGCCACAAGAGCAAGAGCTACTATTGAAATAATAAGTGCCAATATGCCTTTGGGTGCTTTTTTGTACATAGTCCAGAGGGATTTTGTAACCAGAGAAAGCACACCGGCTCTTATGCCGAAGAAAGCCCACTGTACTACCTTATAGGTGGCAAATTCTTTAAGGAGATATGCTATAATCGAAATAATTATAAATGACGGCAGCACCACACCGAGGGTTGCAAAAAATGAACCGAGTACACCGGCGGTTTTGTAACCTATAAATGTTGCAGAGTTTATGGCAATGGGGCCGGGTGTGGATTCGGCAATTGCCACAATGTCAAGGATATCTTCGTCCGATACCCACTGTTTGTTGTCTACCACTTCTTTTTGTATAAGTGGTATCATGGCGTAGCCACCGCCAAAGGTGAATCCGCCTATTTTAAAAAATGTAATAAATAATTCCCACAGTTTTTTCATAATGATTATTCCTTTAGATAGTTTTTAAGTTGTTCCATATAATTTATACCCGTTCTGAAGCCTTCTTCATACATTGCGCGGATTTTATCGGCGTTGTTTTCGGTACGCTTCCATCCGGTTGTATTTTCCGGAGCTATTACAAAGGCTTTGCCTTCCTTTTCAAGTCGGAACAGTTCTTCCCGCTGACTGTTATACATAGTGCTGCGGTTTTTAAGTGCTTTTGAAAATTCAGGGTATTTGCGAAATAACATAGAGGATATTCCCTCTCCGCCGCCAGAGTGTTTTATGTAAGACCTTTCACGGGAAAGAATGACTATTATTTTATCGCACCCTGCGTCCAGAGCCCGTTTGAAGGGAACTGCGTCTGTTATTCCGCCGTCAAGGTACTTGTTTCCGTTTATTTTTACTATAGGAAACATAAGCGGCAAAGAGCAACTTGCCACAATTATGTCCCACCCGTCACGGGGGTCCTTTATGGGTATATATTCACATTTGCCTGTTTCCACATTGGTTACGGCGGCTTCAACCAGTCCCGGATATTCGTCGTACTTTTTGTAGTCAAAGGGTACCAGCTCATTTGGTATTTTGTTGAATACATAGTTTATGTTGTACAAGCTTCGGTTTTTGGGATTCAGAAGATGTATAAATCCGCTGTAGCGTTTAAGGGGAAGGTGCTTTGTGCCGATTTCTATGCTTCTGCCCTTCTGACCTGTGGCATAGCTTATGGCGTTGGCTATACCGGCGGAGGCTCCGCCAATGTAGTCTACGGGTATGCCATGCTCCATCATGGCATCCATTACACCCACGGCAAAGTAGGTACGGCTTGCACCGCCTTCCACTATAAGTCCTGTCATATATTTACCTTCTTTCAGAATTCGTTTGCAATAAGTGCAAATTCCTTGTCCGTAAGAGTTTCACCTCTTCGCTTTGGGTCTATGCCCACCTTTTCCAAAAGAAGTGTTATTTCTTCTTTTGTTTTACCGAGGTTGGCAGAGCCAAGAGCGTTCAGCAGGGTTTTTCTGCGCAGAGCGAAGGCTCCTTTTATTATTTTAAAATACATTTCTTCATCTTTAACTTCAACCGGTGGTTTATCTCTCATTGTAAGCTTAATTACAGCTGAGCTTACTTTGGGTGGAGGCATAAAAGCCGATGGAGGAACTAAGGTTATAATCTCTGTTGTGGCATAGAAACCAACGGTAAGTGTAAGCACACCGTAGTCCTTGGTGCCTGCCTTTGCATTGATTCTCTCGGCAACTTCTTTCTGAATCATAACCGTAATATCTTCTATGGGGAGTTTGGGGTTTAACAGTTCCATAATTACGGGACTTGTAATGTAGTAGGGAAGGTTGGCACATACCTTGACTTTCCCTTCGCCGAATTCTTTGTTTACCAGCTCTTGTATATCGGTTTTCATAATGTCGGCATGGACTATTGAGAGGTTATCAAATTCCTCAAGGTTTTTCTTAAGTATGGGTATTGCAGAGGAGTCAATTTCCACACAAACCACTTTTCCTGCCCGGGCGCAGAGTCTTTGGGTAAGTGTTCCAAAACCCGGTCCGATTTCAAGTACGTTTGCTCCGTCAAGGGCTGAACTTTCCACGATTTCTTCAAGCACAGAATCGTTTATAAGAAAATTCTGTCCCAAAGATTTGGAAAAATTGAATCCGTTTTCTTTTAAGATTTCTTTAACTACTGCAGGATTTGCCAAGTTTCTCATAATATCACCCCAATATATTAATTATAGTATTTTACTAAAAGAATATCAAGTGTTTTGTTTGTTTTGTCGGACTTATTGAGGAAAAACACCTATAATAGTAAAATAGTTGACAAAATAATTGACAAAATGATTAAAAAAATATAAAATCAAAGTATATAGCCTATTATAAGGAAATGATTGCAAATGATATGTATAAAATGCGGTAAAAAAATAGAGTATGAGACGCCTACCTGTAAGTATTGTAAGGAACCGGTTGTGCTTGAAGGTTGCTCCCCCATGGGAGATATTACAAGCATTGCTTCGGAGCCTTGTCCCCGTGAGGTTGCCGGAGCCGTACATTATGAGATGCCGTTACAGGGAGAACACTACGAACCACGGGGAATAGGCTTCAAGAAGTTTATTCCGCTGATTGTGGGCGGAACGTGTGCAATGGTATTACTTGTGGTTGCTGCCTTTATCGGTATCCCTTCAAAAGAGGAGAAAAAAACATCTGTGGTACCGATTGTAAATAAGGAACCAAAGAAGGTAAGTGATATCTATGACAGTATCTTGGAAGAAGCGGAAAAAGCTCTTGAGAAAAAGCTTAAAGAAAAAAATAATTTAGAGGGCTACCCTCCCGATTATATAAATGAGCTTATTCCTTACTTACCAACCCAAGAGCATTAAATGGGGGTGAATAAATGATTTGTACAAATTGTGGAAAGGCAGTAGATGAGGGTGCTGCGTTTTGTCCTTATTGCGGCTCGGCAATGAATCCCGGAGGTGCAGACCATGCACCCAATGCATATATGCCGGATAACAACAACTGCGAAGAAACAATGCCGATGATGCCGCCTATATCCGAAATTCCCAGTACGGAGTTTTGCCTCAAATGCGGTAAGGTTTTAAGAAGCGGTCAGATTTGCAATTGCTCCGCTTACTCTGCAGATTCGTACGAATATGATGATTCCAAAACAGAGAAAACCCGTGTAGACAGTTCAGCTTTAGGATATACAGCTTCACCGCTTAATCCTACATATCCTGTCAGCCCGGTGCGACATGAGGAACCACCTTATGTACGCCACGGAGAACCGCCCATTGTGCGGCGCGATATTCCGCCGGCACGTCCTGCAAGCAAACCGTCATCTGATGGAAGAGGGTTTTTTAAAACTGTAAATAAATTATAATTAACGGAGGATAAAGTTATGTCAAACTACAAAATTACTTATAACGTTGATATGGTATTCTGTATAGATGCCACCGGTTCAATGGGTGGAGCCATTGATATGGTTAAAAACAATGCTCTCCATTTCTATAACGATATAGTAAATGCAATGGCTGCAAAGCAGAAAACTATTGATGAACTCAGAGTTAAGGTTGTTGCATTTCGTGACTATGTTGCAGACGGTGACGAAGCAATGCTTGCTACAGATTTCTTCTCGTTGCCTGCACAGTCTTTAGACTTCGAAAGATGCGTACGCAGTATAGAAGCTTTTGGTGGCGGAGATGACCCCGAAGACGGACTTGAAGCTCTTGCATATGCAATTAAGTCCGACTGGAACACAGGCGGTACCAAGAGAAGACAGGTTATTGTTGTATGGACCGATGCCAATACACATCCCTTGGGCTATGGTGCAAATCAGCCCAACTATCCTCAGGGTATGGCAAGAGATTTCAGCGAGCTTACAGCTTGGTGGGGCGATGCGCAGAACCACGGCGTAATCGAACAGAAGGCAAAGAGATTGGTACTTTTTGCTCCCGAAGAACCCTTCTGGACAACTATTACAGATACATGGGACAATGTAATTCACTTTACATCCAAAGCAGGAAAGGGCCTTGAAGAATACGGCTATTCCCAGATTCTTGACTGTATTACTAATACTATATAAATTCGGATAGATGGTGTTTATATGAAAAAAAACAAGTATAAGGTAAACAGCCTGATATCCTATACCGATTTGTTTTTTGTTGTTGGCGGTGAGATGAAACCTCAGAACGGAGAGGACAGCTATGCATTTTCGATAAATGATACTCACGCACTTCTCAGTGTATTTGACGGTTGCGGAGGTATAGGCTCACGAAAGTACGAGATGTACGGCGGCAAGACGGGAGCATATCTTGCATCACATTTTTGCTCGTCGCTTCTTCTCAAATGGTTCAAGGATTTTTGCGGCGAAGGCAGAAGCCTTCGTTCGGCTGAGTTACCTCAGGTATGTGAGGAGCTTAAGGACGAGTTTACCAAATGCCTCGCAAAGCTTAAAGGTGATGCCGGCGCAATAGGCATAAGGGGTAGTCTTACAAGGGATTTTCCCACAACGACTTCCACGGTAATCATCAACAGAGAAAGCAGATATCTTAAGGCAAATTATATATGGGCAGGAGATTCCAGAGGATATCTTCTTCTTGAGGATGGCATTGTTCAGGTAACAAGAGATGATATTTACGGTGAAGATGATGCTTACTCCAACCTTTCCGATGACGGAAGATTGGAAAATATGATTTGTGCAGACGGTAAGTTTGTTCTGAACTCTAAAAGTGTAATTTGTCCGTCCCAGACAATTATTGTTACTGCAACTGACGGATGTTTTGGATATTTCTACACACCTATGGAGTTTGAGTATATGATTTTAAGTACCCTTGCTGAGTCCAAAACAGCAAAGGAATGGCAGGAAAAGCTGGATGCGTATATGCTGAAGTTTACAGGTGATGACTATACCTTGGGTATAGCTGTTGCAGGGTACAAGACTTTTTCGGAGTTAAAGAAAAAGTACGTCCCCAGATGCAAAGAGCTTTTCAAAGATTATATA